>JBMOGP010000374.1:0-3626 GCA_049318285.1 Hyphomonadaceae bacterium | reverse complement strand
CGGTCAAACACGGGGCGGCGTGATGCTTCCAATCTACATCGGGCTAGGCGTACTCGCCCTCATCGCGCTGGTTGCGATCCTGATCTACAACGGGCTGGTCGCAAAGCGGCAGACCGTGAACGAGGCGTTTTCCGGCATCGACATCCAGCTGAAGCTGCGCCGCGAGCTTGTCCCCAACCTCGTCGAGACAGTGAAGGGCTACGCTGCCCACGAGAAATCCACACTCGACGCGGTCATCGCCGCTCGCAACGCCGCTGCGTCGGCGCAGGGACCCGCCGCGCTGGGCGCGGCCGAGGGGGCTCTAAGCGGCGCGCTGGGCAAGCTGTTCGCGCTCGCCGAGGCCTATCCGGACCTGAAGGCCAGCGCCAATTTCGTCCAGCTCCAGACAGAGCTGTCTGCGATCGAGGACAAGGTTGCCGCCTCGCGTCGGTTCTACAACTCCGCCGTAAACGACTACAACACCGCGATCGAACAGTTTCCCGCCTCGATCATCGCGGGCTCGACCGGTTTCACGAAGCGCGAGATGTTCGACGTTGGTGAAACCGAGCGCGCGCAGATCAACATCGCGCCCACGGTCAAGTTCTGATGCCCATCGTCGTCCGTCCCTTCAGGGCCGGTGATGAGACGGCCTTTCGCGACATCAATCTCGAATGGATCGAGCGGTTCTTTGCTGTCGAGGCAAAGGACCGCGAGGTTCTGGGCGATCCCCACAGATACGTCCTGAGTGATGGCGGCGCGATCCTGTTCGCATGCGAGGGCGATGAACCTGTTGGGGTGGTGTCGCTGATCGTGATCGGCGATCGAGAAGTCGAATTGGCCAAGATGGGCGTCCGCCCATCTGCGCAGGGTAAGGGCGCCGGCCGAATGCTTGTTCAAGCAGCCCTCGCCTGGGCGCGCGAGATGGGCATGCGCCGCATCTACATCGAAACGAACTCCGGGCTCGGTCCGGCTCTGAAACTCTATCGCGATGCGGGCTTCAAGCCGCTGAAACAGGCTGTGCCGTCGCCTTATGCCCGCGCCGACGTGCAGCTGGAGATTTTCCTCTAGCGGCAGTGCGGAAACCTCCCGCGTTTGGCTGCGTTGCCAATCTGCCGTTATGCGATGCAGCCGCTCCAGGATACGCCGGAGCCATGCGCGAGGCATTCAGAGATGCAGTTCATCGATGTTCGGTTTGCCTGTTGCAACCGCGCAGTCGCGGAATCTCTGGCTCGAGCTCTCCTGCATGAGCGCCTCGCCGCATGCGCAAACATCGGCGCGGGGATGAGCAGTCTCTACTGCGGGAAGGGCGCAATCTAAGCGGCGGACGAAGTTCCGCTGTTGCTCAAGACACGCGCTGCGATGGTCGAGCAATTGAGCCAGCATGTGAGGACCCTGCACCCGTATGAGGCTCCATGCTTCATTGCCACGGAAGTGGCCGAGGTCGAGCCCACCTTCGCAGCGTGGCTGGAGGCGGAGGCCGGCTAGATCTCTTCCTCGCGAAGCGGCCGCCAACTTTCCCCGTCGAACACCTCAAGCGGTGTGAAGTCCGCCTTATAGCCCATCTTCTCCGAGCCGCGGACCCAGTAGCCAAGATAGACGTAGGGCAGGCCAAGTTCCAGCGCGAGGCGGACATGGTCGAGCACCATGAATGAACCGACGCTGCGATCCGCCAGTTCAGGGCGATAGAATGAATACACCATGGACAGCCCGTCGCGCAGCACGTCGGTGAGGGCGGCCGCCTGCAGAACGCCATCGTCGCCTGGCTTTCCGTTCAGGCGGTTGCGGTATTCGAACACCGCCGTGTGAACCGGGCTCGCGTCTACCATTCCGGCGTAGTCACGGATTTCCATGTCGGTCATCCCCCCTTCGGGATGACGCCGGTCGAGATAGCGCTTCAGCAGGCGAAACTGCTCGCGCGTCGCGCGGGCGAGATTGGCTTCGCGCTCAAGATCAGCATTGCGCGCCAGCACCCGCCGCCAGCGCCTGGACATCTGGAACGCAGCCACATCGATCCGGACGGAACGGCAGGCACCGCAGGTCTTGCAGGCGGGTCTGTAAGCAATGGTCTGCGAGCGGCGGAACCCCGAGCGCGTCAGGCTGTCATTGAGGTCGACCGCGCCATCAACGGCAAGATTGGCGAACACTTTCCGCTCCGTCCTGCCGGGCAGGTAGGGGCAGGGCTGGGGCGAAGTCAGGTAAAACTTCATCCGTCGGACAAAATCCGGCGGGATGATTTCCCTGGTGTCAGTTTCTTTCATGTCGTTTCGACCGTAACCGCCGCCGGGCCAGGCGCGCCACTGGAAAGTAGCCTGCACTGCTTTCCCTCGCGCGTCGATGCGGCCCAGACGGGCAGCGGCGTCAGCTCAAAGCTCGTGGTCTGACGGCATCACCGGCGCTTCGCGCAGAAGGACGATGCTGATCCGGCGGTTTGCGGGAAGGTCGGGATCATCGGGATACAGCGGTTCGCGATCGCCCTTGCCAGCCACCTGATAGAGGCGGTCCGCATCGACCCCCGCCTTTTCGAGGATGCGGCGCGCCGCATTCGCCCGGTCGGCTGACAGGTCCCAGTTGGAGTAACCGGCCCGGCCCGGAGCGACGCTGTCGGTATGACCCGAAATGCTGATCCGGTTCGGCAGCTGCTCGATCGCCCGGGAGACCATGTCCAGAAGTTGCTGGGTCCGGGGCAGTGGCTCGGCGGACGAGCCCTGGAACATCGCCCGGCCCTCCTGGTCGACCAGCTGGATGTTGAGGCCTTCCGGCGTCTGCTCGATGATCAGGTTGCGGGACAATTCGGCATAATCCGGCAGGTCCTGCATCGCCTGGCGCAGGGAAGCCTGTGCACTGGCGAAATCTGCAGTCTCGCGATTGGCCATCGCCTGTGTGAGTGCGTCTTCTGTCGGCTCGCTCGAGCTTTTCTCGCCCTCAGCTGTGCTCAGCTCTTCGTCGAGCTTGCGGTTTGACCCGGAGGCGCGCGCGCCGTCTTCCTGAAAGGCCGTGCCTCCCAGAAGGCCATCCGAACCCTGCGATGAACGCGAAACGCTGGCCGGGGCGAAATAGTCGGCGATCCCGCGTTTTTGTTCCGGGGACGTGGTATTGATCAGCCACATGAGCAGAAAGAACGCCATCATCGCGGTGACGAAGTCGGCATAGGCCACTTTCCAGGCGCCGCCATGATGGCCGCCGCCAATGACCTTCTTCACTTTCTTGATGACGACTGGCTTATTGCCGCTCATGACGAATTTCTTCCCGGGTATTAACCGGGACTTATAGACACCGTACAGTTAAGGTCGCGTGCATGAGCGGTTCGAACGGCCCTTCAGACTTCGATCCACGGGCGTACAGGAGCGCCCTGGGCGGCTTCGGCACGGGTGTGGCGCTGGTGGCCGCGCGCGATCCCGATGGCAACGCGCACGGCATGATCATAAACTCGCTGACGTCGGTGTCGCTTCACCCGCCGATCATGCTCTGGTGCCTCGCCAATTCCAGTGCCGCGTTCAAGGTCTACACCGAGGTCCCTGCCTTCTCGCTCAATATTCTGCGCTCCGACGACGCAGACGTGGCGCAGCGCTTCTCGCGCAAGGGCGACCGCTTGATCCCGCCCGAGCAGATCACGACCATGGAAAGCGGCGCCCCCGTCCTTGCCGCCG
>JBMOGP010000373.1:0-3634 GCA_049318285.1 Hyphomonadaceae bacterium | reverse complement strand
CCGAGGGACTGCCGGATGACCCGCCTCTTTTGCCGGGCGATCCGATTTCGTTCGAATCCAAAGTCAGTCTGGCCACCGATTCCGATTTGAGTTCGGCCACCCCCTCGGGGTGACGGCGAGCGGGCTTCGGGCATGGGTCGTCCCCTTCATCAGGAGGGGGCTCATGCGCGGAAGGCCGATCAGAATGCACCACATCAGGGACGTGCTGGTCAGACGGCAGGCGGCGCCGGCAACCGGATGATCTCCGGCTGCCTGGGGATCGCCCGCTCGACGGTCGCCGACTTGATCGCGCGGGCGGCAGAAGCGGGGCCGAGCCGGCCGGAAACGGGCGGGTTGTCGGATGCAGCGCTGGTGGGGGCGATGTTCAAGCGCGGGACTGTCTCTGCGCATCTGGGGGCGCGGCCTCATGTCGAGCCGGACTGGACGGCGATCCATCCTGAGCTGAAGCGGCCATATGTGACCCTGGCGCTGCTCTGGGAGGCGTACCGACGGGCGAATGCCAGGGGTTATGGCGGCTCGCGGTTCTGCCAGCTCTACCGTGGCTTTGAAGAGAGGCTCGCCCCTCGGACGGCAAGCTCAATTCCTTTTGACTTAACCGGCGAAGACCGCTGGAAGATGGGGACGTGTTTTCAGGAAGACCGACATGAAACTGATCAGCGACGAAATCCTCACAGATACGGGCGCGGCCGAGCCTGTGTATCCGGCCATCTACCCCCAACTGGAGACGGACTTCGAGCTGTGGAACCCGAATTCCTGGAAACGTGGCCACCCTTACGATCTCTACAGGCAGATGCGCGAAGGCGCGCCCGTGATGTGGTCGAAGGTGCGAAGCCCTGCCTCCAGGTATTGGTCGGTGACAAGGTACGAAGACATCAAGACCGTCGAGCTTCAGCCCGCCATTTTCTCCTCTCAGCGTGGCGGCATCAATCTCGCCGTTCCGGGCCGCAAGCACTGGAAGCCCGAAATCCTGATCCGCGCCGCCATGGACAACCTGATCAGCATGGACGAGCCCAGCCACATGCAGATGCGGATCCAGCAGAAGGACTTCTTTGTCCCGGCCTATGTCGCAAAGCTCCGCGAGAAGGTCCGCGCAAAGGTCGAGGCCTTGTGTGATGATCTCGAGGCAGCAGGACCGGTCACCGACTTCGTCAAAGTCTTCTCAAACGAGCTCCCGCTCTACACGCTCTGCGAAATGCTGGGCGTTGATGAGGCAGACCGTCCGAAGATCGTGTACTGGATGCACTACCTCGAAATGGCGAGCCAGTTCCTCTCCAACCCCCTGACAACCTTTCTCGGAGAGCCGCTCTTCCCATTCCGTTTCAACAAGGTTGTCGAGGAGATGTTCGCCTACGGCGCACGTGTCATGGCAGACCGGCGCGCCCATCCGCGGGAAGACCTCCTGACCGTCATCGCGCACTCCAGGCTCGACGGCGAAGACCTGCCGCAGGGCTATCTCGACGGATCCTGGCTGCTGATCATTTTTGCCGGCAATGACACGACCCGCAACTCGCTGTCGGGAACGGTCAAGCTGATGACGGAGTGGCCCGAGCAGAGGGCGATGGTCCTCGCTGATCCGGCGCTGATCCCGAGAATGTCGGAAGAGGCGCTACGCATGGTGTCGCCGGTCAAGCACATGCGGCGCACAGCCCTTGAAGACACGGAGATCAACGGTCAGCGGATCGCAAAGGACGAAAAAGTCGTCATGTGGTACGGCGCGGGCAACCGGGATCCGGAGGTTTTTGCAAACCCTGACGTCTTCGACATGATGCGGGAGAATGTCTCAAAGCACATCGCGTTCGGCCACGGCGTTCACAAGTGCCTCGGCGCAAGGGTGGCGCAGATGCAGCTGCAGGTCGCTTACGAACAGCTGTTTGCCCGCTTCCCGAAGATCGCGTTCACCGGCGACATCAAGTACGGGCCCAACGCCCTCGTTCACGCGATCTCGAAGCTCGAGGTCAACCTCTATGGCCGGGGCAATGCGCGCCCGACAAAGGTGCAGGTGAAGGCTGCGGCGACGGGTTCGTGAGTGATTGATGCCGCGCCGGCATCGCCCTGCCAAAGGCTCTCGCCGCAGCCCGCGCGCTGCAGGGGGAAGCGTTCAATCCCCAGATAACGCTCAAGGCCCTGGCCTGTTTCGGAGATGGCAATCTCGCAGTCCTTCCAGAACCTTTGAAGCTGAGGCTTCAGGATGCTGTCCGCAGCGTGGATCTGAACCACCTGCCGCCCATCGCCGTTCTTGACGACATCAATTCTGAAGAGGGAGGGTCGGGCCATGAACCTCACCCGCCGCTGGTGTCAGATCCGTACAGTCGCGCGAACATGGCCTGGGTTATTTCCTGGCTTGAAGGCCAGTGTCCGCGCCGTTTGCCCGCGTGTTCGACGAAATCGTCAAGACGCGTCGGGTCTGGTTCAGCGATGCGGCCCGCACGATCGAGAAACACGACCCCCAATCTGTCGGTGGGCATGCGGGCGGCAAAAGCTTCGGCCGCGTCGAGGGCATTGCGCACTTTCTCTGTGATCAGTTTGGGATCAAGCGGTGCGTCCGAAGCAACTTCCTGCCATGCGCTCAGCGGATGAAGCAGGTTGCGCCGCACCTCAGCGATCAGCCCTTCGGGTGTAAAGCCAGGCGATTTCCCGGCGCCCGCCCACACAATCACGCTCAAGGGTGCGACAGTCTCGTGGATGACCATCAGATCGTAGATGTCGCGCGGTTCGCTGCGACCGGCGGCGGCAAAGAGCTTGTTTATGGCGAGATCCATGGGATGCAGGCGATAGCCGAACAGTGGATCGCGGATGACGGGAAACAACCGGAAATCGCTGTCGCCGACCCATTCGAGCTTTGTCTGCTGCCCGCCTCTGGCGATCGCCGCCGCATGGATGAAGGCCGTCTGCCTCAGCCATGTCACCGTGAAGCCTGCCGCTGTCAGCAAAGCTGCATCGGACAAGGCCTGCGCGGCGACGCGCTCGGCACGATCATGGAAAATGTCGGTGTCGGCGGAATAGCGCGCGCTTGATACGTTCAGGGGTGTCGAGCCAGCGACATAGCTTTCCGGATCGCGAGCGCCGGCAAGAAGCTGAAGCGCCTCGCTTTGCAGGCTACTCAGCGGCACGGGGCGCGGCCCTGACAGCCTGTTCGATGTCCTCAGCCAGCTGGCGGGCACGCTTGTCGCCCTCAATCCGCAGCGCCCTCGCGATCACCAGGGCATGCTCGGGGGAGGGGTATTCGATGCGCGTCTTGTTCCAAAGTGCCGATGCGCCGAACGCCTCAAAGGCGTAGCGGTAGAGGGCGAGGAAATCGGTCCTTGCCTGGGGAATGGGCGTTAGGTCGACCATCAGTGTTTTTAGCACGAACGGCGAACGAGGCAAAAGGAAAGCGCTGGCAGAGGCTCAGCCCCTTGCCCGGCGTGAGACCGCTGGCGCCCCGCGGGACCTGCTCCGTTCACTTGCGGGCGGGGCAAGCGAATATCTGCAAATTTGGCTTTTGACTCCACAATGGCGAACTCGGCCCGGCTGCGAGCCGAGCGGCATGAAACCCAGCCAGCTCGATACCGTCGAGTGAAGCGACCTAAATCCACTGAAGGAGCGCTTCGGGCGCGCGGACCGCCAGAGTCAGCGCGCGCCCGGGGCGCGGCGG
>JBMOGP010000372.1:0-3640 GCA_049318285.1 Hyphomonadaceae bacterium | reverse complement strand
CCATAAGCCGAGCAAATCGGCAAACAGACAAAAACAACGATGGTGGTGGTGATGACGAACGCAAAGGTCCGCGATATCGCGGCTGACGAGAACGTTGAGCAGTCTTTCCTGAAAGCGCTTTCGTTGCTGGAGCAGGCGCATCGCCGTCTCCACGACGTCGTGAAGGACAACCTGGAACGTAATGGCGAGCGCTCGCTTACCGGCGTTCAGGCTCTCCTGCTGTACGAGATCGGAGAGAGCGAAACCCTTGCCAGCGCCCTGCGCGCTCGCGGCTCCTTCGCCGGCACGTCGATGTCATACAATGTGAAGAAGCTTCAGGAAGGCGGCTACCTGGTCCAGTCGCGCTCCAGCGACGACCGCCGCACTGTTCGCCTCAAGCTGACGCCGTCCGGCAAGGCCGTTCGCAACCGCGTCTCCTCCCTGTTCGAGAAGCAGGCCACCTCGCTGGAGCCGACCGCCTCGGTCCGCTCGGACGACCTGGACCAGCTGAACAAGTCGCTGGCCCGCCTTGAGCGCTTCTGGTCCGACCAGATCCGCTACCAGCTCTGAGTGTTGCCAGTTCCAGTTTTGTAAGTGTGCAGACCCTGGCCTGATCGTTCGGGGCTGACAAACTAAGGGCGATGACGGCGGACTTGCCTTCAATCGGCAACCCTACCTCACAACCCGACGCCGCCGGCTTCGCAAGAGGCCGGCGGTTATGTTTTCAGGGCTTCGATTTCGGTGCGGGCTTGGCAGCCTCGGCCTGTTCGATCAACCGCGCGCCAAGCATCATCTGCACGATCGAATAGTTGCCTTCGTGGCAAGCCGACCCGAACACTGCGTGATCCGTCCGCAAGAAACTGTAATGGACATGCATCAGCGCGGTGAGCATGGCGCTGTCTTCGAGCGGAGGCTCGTAGCTTATCTGATCTGGCGTGATCAGGTTGAAGCGTTCGGCGATACGGCGCTGCTGGTCGAAGGCCGGTGCACCCGGCGTGGCCAGCTGCGGGCGGATCTGCATCGTGAAGATGACGAGTCGGTCGCCCTCCCACGCCGCAATAGATGCGCCAGCCACCGAAACGAGAACGGCAGGTCGCGGCGCGGCGCATACGCCGCCGCGCATGACCAGACCAGCGCGGCCGGAACCGGCAAGCACTTCAACATTGTCCCGTCCCCGACCGATGAGGGCGCGAGGACGATCGCGACGACGCTACAGCGCCTCGAGGGCCATATACCAGCCGGGGGGCGTTCGCATCATTGGCGCACCGCTTGCGGCCACTGCAGTCGGCAGCTCGGTCTAGCCAGTTGAGAGCCAGTCGCAACAACCCTGCGGCACAACGCTCAAGACTGCGGGAGCGGTTTGATCTTGGACTAGGAAACCGCCAAGTAGGGCCCTAACAAAGTCGCGGACGCCGAAAAAGCGCACGCGGACAAGAGAAAACGCTGATGAAACATCTCGCTGCTTTCGAGAATGCTCTTGAGGAAATCCGGTCGGAAGGCCGCTACCGCGTTTTCATCGATCTCAAGCGGTATCGCGGCGAGTTTCCCAAAGCGTCCGTACGCCACAATGATGGCCGCGAACAGGACGTCACGGTCTGGTGCTCCAACGATTATCTCGGGATGGGCCAGGACCCGGACGTGATCGCCACGATGAAAGAGGCGGTTGACACCTTCGGCGCGGGCTCCGGCGGCACGCGCAACATCTCCGGCACCACGCGCTATCACGTCGAGCTGGAGAAAGAGCTGGCCTCGCTGCACGGCAAGGAAGCGGCGCTGCTGTTCACGTCCGGCTATGTGTCGAATGAGGCGACGCTGTCGACACTCGCCAAGATCATGCCGAACGTCATCATCTATTCGGACGAGCTGAACCACGCCTCGATGATCGAGGGCATCAAGCGCGCCAACTGCGCCAAGCGCATCTTCCGCCACAACGACCTCGGTCATCTGCGTGCGTTGCTGGAAAACGACCCGGCTGATGCGCCGAAAGTGATCGCGTTCGAGTCGGTCTACTCGATGGATGGCGACGTGGCGCCGATGGAAGCCATGTGCGACCTCGCCGAGGAATTCGACGCCATGACCTATCTCGACGAGGTTCACGCCGTTGGAATGTATGGCCATGAAGGCGCGGGCGTCGCCCAGCGCGACAATGTCATGCACCGCATCACGATCTGCGAAGGTACGCTCGCGAAGGCCTTCGGCGTCATGGGCGGCTATATCGCCTCGAAGACCGCAATCTGCGACGCCATCCGCTCGATGGCGCCGGGATTCATCTTCTCCACGTCGACATGCCCTGTGCTGGCCGCCGGTGCGTTGACCTCGATCCGCAAGCTGCGTTCCGACTACGGTCGCGAGCTGCGCAAGGTTCACCAGGAAAAGGCTGAACTCCTGCGCCAGAAGCTCATCGCCGCCAAACTGCCGGTGATGATGGCTGACACGCACATCGTGCCGCTGCTGGTTGGGGATCCGGAGCGGTGCAAGGCGCTGTCCGACACGCTGCTGTTCGACTTCGGCATCTATGTGCAGCCGATCAACTACCCGACCGTGCCCAAGGGAACGGAGCGCCTGCGTTTCACGCCATCGCCGCAGCACACCGAAGCGATGATGGACGAGCTGGTGTCTGCGCTGCTCGCGATCTGGAAACAGCTCGGCCTCGATCAGCGAGCAGCCTGAGGCTGGACCTAAGCCTTGTCTTCCTGCAGGCCGAACAGCGCCGTCATAAGGCTCGACGTCATCGCGACCATTCCCATCTGCGCCTGCATCAGCGCGTCCGCATGCGTTACAGCCGGTGTTGCGCCGAACGAGGCGGGCGCAATCTTGCCAGCGTCTGCATCGGCAATCGTCACGCCGGTCAGCTTCACATAGAGCTGCGCAACGGTAAGGTCCGCGCCATCCTTGCCGCGGAAGACGTTCTGGTTGGCGAGCGCCGCCCTCGGGAACATGTCGGCGGCATCGCCGGCCTTGTTGGCGCGGGCCGCCTGGATCAGCCGTCCCGCGTCCGATGGTCCCATGAAGTGTGCGGCGTAGAGTTCAGCCGACGTCGCCGGACGCCCAAGCTTCTTCTCAAGTATCTTCGCGTTCTCGCCCGCCAGTTCACCCGCCATCAGGGACGACAGTTTCGCGTCCTTGCGGAGCGCCAGCAGGTCGGCCCGCGATTCCCCCTCGGCGTTCACGCCATGCTTCGCGCCATAGCGCTCGAGCATGCCCATCCATGTCGCGTCCGTGAACTGGAACAATCCCGTGGCGGACGAGGTGCCTGCCTTGGCATTGGGATCGAAATTGCTTTCCCGCTGCGCCGTCTTCACGAGATAGTCGAAGCCGACGCCGGTCGAGCGCGCGGCGGTCTTCAGCGCGGCCATCACTTCAGCGCGCTGGACGGCTTGCGGGGAGGCGCCGATGGAATCGGTCAAGGGCAGGGTCCTGAGAGTTCTGACCCCACCACGCCGCGTTATGGTTAGCGAAAGGTTAACTTCCGGGTTTCAGTCCCACAGCCAGCGGTGGACCGTGTGGCCCTTCCACCCGATCTTCTTCAGAATGGCGCCCAGGTACAGATCGACATACAGGTCGTTGGCGTCGCCATGACCATCGAGCGCACGGCCCGCGGGGATCAGCTCATCGCGCTTGCGCTCTGCCCAGGTGGCCTTGGCGCGCATCACACGCTCCT
>JBMOGP010000371.1:0-3650 GCA_049318285.1 Hyphomonadaceae bacterium | reverse complement strand
CGTCCCGGATGTTGACGCGGAACCAGCCGCTGGAGGCCCCGTCCTGCAGGCTGACTGCGAAGTCGTCGCCTGGAGCGAGGCCGGGCGTGACCAGCAGGTTGTGCGAAATCGGCTGGGTGTGTGCGCCCGGCGGAAAGTTGCCGACGTCGATGCGGACGGCGGCCCGCTCGCCCGGGGCAAGCCTCAGCTCGCCGCCCATTCCAGCCTCCGCGCTGGCGGCGTGCGCGGTCATCTCGAAGCTGGCGCCTTTCGGTGCGCCCGCGTCGACGAACACCCGGCCCGATTTCACGCCGGCGATGATGGCCTGTGGCGACATTTCACTGGCGTAGACAACAGTCGTCGGCGTTCCGACGGGCGATTGCTTCGCGCCGGTGGTGTCGGTGGCGTCATGATTGTCGCTGCCGGCGATGGCAGTGATACGATGGCCCTGCCTGAGGCGCGCTTCCCAGAAGGCGATGCCGTTGAAGGCGCCTTCGGGGCCTGAGGTGCGCATGCTGGCTCCGTTGATCACTTCGATCGCGGTGATGCGCGACCAGTCCGTGTCGTTCACTGTCCAGCCGCAGCCCATGCAGGCTTCTCCCGATGGAAGTGACGGGTGGTTGACGGAGATGAAGGCGTTTGCGGCGTCGACCTGGTCGAGGAGTTTTGCGAGCGTCGGCAGGCGGGGCGAGCCCAGCTGGAAGTCGAGGAAGTCGGCATTCCCGACCACGTTGGCGTGGCCGTTGAAGGTGGTGATCTCGGTGCCGGGAATGAGGAGCGGGGCGGAAGACAGCGCCTGCAGCATCCTGATGTCGGCGAGCTGGGTGATGGTGTTGTGGTCTGTGACGGCGACGAAGTCGAGGCCGGCATCACGCGCGGCGATGAATGTCGAAAGTGTGGGGCATGGGCCGCGCTCGCCTTCGGGTCCGCACGATCCATCGGAATGCGCCGTGTGGGTGTGGAAGTCGCCGCGCCGCCACTTGCTCACGTCGGAGGGTGCGGTGGCCGCCTGGCGGAGGCTTGGGCCAGCGGTGGGGCGATCCGGGGCAGTGCTGAACCTGACCGTCGCTGTGTAGGTCGCACTCTGCCCGTCGCGGATGTTGGGGATGCCGAGGACAAGCTTCCACGCACCGGGCTGGATCGTGCCAGCGCGGTAGGACGGTGTCGCCGCCTGCGCTCCGATCTCGATCTGGCTCTTGTTGCCGCCGCTCCAGCCGCGCTGGCCTTCCGGGTCGCGCACGCCGATGTCGATGACGGTGCGGTTCTCCTTGCCGGTGTAGGCGAAGTCGATGGTGATGCGCTGCGTGCCGGGCGGCACGTGGAAGGGGATCTCGCGATAGGTCTGGTGATCGGCGCGGGTGATCTCGCCTGCGAGCACCAGCGGCGAGGCGTCGGACGAGGGCGCCGGCTGCTGCACGCAGGCGGCGAGGGTTAGAGCAAGGGCGGCGATGAGGCGGAATGGAGGTCTCGACATGCGGCCGAGGTTAGGGCGGGTTTGTGACGCCTGGTAGTGGCCTTCGGTTGCTTCGCGCCATGCAGACAAAAAACGCCGCCCCTGGAAGGGGCGGCGTTGCGTTCATTCATGGTCGATGCCTACCAGCCGCAGGTCTGGCCCTTGTTCTGTTCCTTCATCCACGCCTGCAGCGGTGCGAAGTAGGAGACGAGGGCGGAGCCATCGATCTGGCGCGTGCCGGTGAAGGCTTCGAGGGCGTCGGGCCAGGGCTTGCTGGCGCCCATCTCGAGCATCTTCGTGAACTTCGCGCCGACGGCCTTGTTGCCATAGATCGAGCAGCGATGCAGGGGGCCGGTCCAGCCGGCCTGCTCGCAGGCGGCCTTGTGGAACTGGAACTGCAGGATGAAGGACAGGAAGTAGCGCAGGTAAGGCGTATTACCCGGAATGTGGTATTTGGCGCCGGGATCGAACGCATCTGCGGCGCGCGAGACCGGAGGCGTGATGCCCTGGTACTGGCGGCCAAGATCGACCCATGCCTGGTTGTACTGCGCCGGCGTGGTCTCGCCGCGGAAGACCTGCCAGCGCCATTTGTCGACCTTCACCGCGAACGGGAGGAAAGCGACCTTTTCGAGCGCCCGGTCCATCAGGAGCCCGATGTCGGCGGAGGCGGGCGGGGCCTTGTCGATGAGGCCGAGCTGCTTGAGGTATTCCGGCGTGATCGAGAGGGCGACGAAATCGCCGATGGCTTCATGGAAGCCGTCATTCGCGCCGTTCTTGAACAGGAAGTCCTGATCCTTGTAGGCGCGCTGGTAGAAGTTGTGGCCGAGCTCGTGATGGACGGTGGAGAAGTCCTCACCGTTGATCTGCGTGCACATCTTGATGCGCAGGTCTTGCCTGTTGTCGACGTTCCATGCCGAGGCGTGGCAGACGACTTCGCGGTCGCGCGGGCGGGTGATCTGCGAGCGCTGCCAGAATGTTTCGGGCAGGGGCGCAAGGCCGAGCGATGTGAAGAAGGCTTCGCCCGTCTTCACCATCTTGATCTCGTCATAGCCCTTCTGCTTCAGCACTGCAGTGAGATCGTAGCCGGGGTCGGAGGCGGGCGGGGCTGCGATGTCATAGATGTTGTCCCACTGCTGGGCCCACATGTTGCCGAGGAGGTCGGCGCGAATGGGTCCGCTCTTCGGCTGGACGGCGTCGCCGTATCTGGCGTTGAGTTTGCCGCGCGCATAGCAGTGCAGGTCGTCGTACAGCGGCTTTACCTGCGTCCACAGGCGTTCGACCGTCTTTTCCATGTCGGCGGAGGGCATGTCGTAATTGGCCAGCCACATGTCGGCGACGTCCTTGAAGCCGAGCTCGCGCGCGCCTTCATTGCCGATCTGGACCATGCGCTGGTAGTCGGGCTTCATCGCCGGTGAGATGGCGTGCCAGCCTTCCCATGCCGCAGCGAGGATTTTCGGGTCGCGGGATTCGGCAAGGAGGAGCGAGGCTTCCTCGAGCGTCAGCGGTGCCTTGGGATCACGCGGCTCTTCCTTGCTGCGCGAGGCGTTGAGGATCTTGAGGACGGCGGCGACATCGAACTTTGACGGGTCGAGCGGGACTTTGCCCTTGCCGTAGGTGGACTGGAGGTCGGTGGTGATCGTCGCGAGTTCGTCGGCGATCTGCTTCTGCTGGTTGGGCGTGCCCTTGGATGGGGCGGGCATGACGATGCCGGCGCGCAGGATGTCCATCTTGCGCTTCTGATCGGGCGTCATCGCGGCGCCTTCGAACTGCTTGGTGGCGTTGGCGAGGCGGACGGAGAGAAGCGTGCCTTCCGAGCCGGCGCGCGCGTTGAGCCAGTCGGTGTCGTCGGTGATGTGGGTGGAGTTCACCCAGGCAACGCGGGCGGCGTAGTCGGAAAAATCCGAGAGTTCCTTTTCGGCGGCCGCGAGGAATTCGGCGGGGGTCTGCTTCGGCGTGGCGGCTGCCGCGGTTGTCGTGGGTGTTGTCGCTGGGGCGGCGGCGGGGGGCGAGATGGCAGTGCAGCTGGAAAGGATCAGCGCACCGATCGCGGCGCCGCAAAGCAGAAGCTGTCTCATTTCATCGATCCTGTTGGAAACCTTGACCCGCAAAGGGCAACGGCGCGGAGACTAGTGCTGCGCGTCGTATGGTCAACAGGCGTGGATCACCCCTGGCTCAGGCGCGGCGCGGGCCCGGATAGCGCGTGTTTGGCCCCAGCGTG
>JBMOGP010000370.1:0-3659 GCA_049318285.1 Hyphomonadaceae bacterium | reverse complement strand
GGTTGGCGATCGACAGGGCCTGGGCGCCAAGCTGCTGCTTGATCTGCAGCGACTGGAGCCTGGCCGATTCCTTCGCCAGGTCGGCATCGACCAGGTTGCCGACGCCTTTCTCGATGGTGTCTGACAGGCTCGAAAGGAAGGCGCGCTGGACATCAAGCGCTTTGGCCTGCGAGCCAATGGACGCCAGTTGAAGGTTGAGCTGGGTGATCGCCGTATCGATGTTGCCGGTCGCCGTGGAGGCTGCGCCGGTCGTGTTGAGCAGGTTTGCCGCGGTCGAAACCGTGGAAAGCGCGCCCGCGCCGCCAACCGTGAAGTCGCGGTTGGTGATCGTCGACGTCACCGCACCGCCTGAGACGGCGCCGGCGGCAACGCCCTGACCGAGCCAGGACCGGGCGGTGCCGGCCGTGGTGATGGTCAGTTCGTTCGAGCCGGCGACGGCTTCTGCAGCAACATAGGTGAACTGTCCGGTCGACTGGTTGTAGCTCGCCGTGACCCGGCCGCCCGTCTGGGTCGACACCTGGTCGAGGTAACCCTGGATCGTCATTGACGCGGTCACGTCGACCGTGCCGATGGCGACACCGTTCAGGTTGAACGTCGAGTCGTCGGCGGCAGCGACAGAACCGTTGCCGACCAGATAGGCGGAGAGGCCTGGCACGACACCGGCGATGACCGTCGAGGCGACCTGACGGCCGGTCGTGGCGCCCGCGATGTCAGACATCACGACGTTGAGGTTCGCGCCGCCGGCAGCGACCAGGTTGAGACCGTTGAAGGTCGCCGAGTTGGCGACCTGGTCGACCTGGGCGCGGAGGGCGTCGAAGTCCGTCTGCAGCGCGGCGCGCTGTTCGGTGGAGAGGTCAGCCGCCTGAGCGGCAACCGCCTTCGTTTTCATGTCCTTCAGGATCTTGCCGATGGAATCGCCCGCAGACAGGGCGACATCGAGGGCCGAGCTTGCCCGGTCGATGCCATCGTTGACAGCCGAGAGCGAGGACACACGGGAGCGCTGGCCTTCAGCGATGGCGAACACGGCGCCATTGTCTTTCGCGCCGGCCACCTTGAAGCCGGTCGAGATGCGGTTCTGAACCGACTCGAGCTCGGAGTTGGTGAAGTTGAGGTTCTGAAGCGCGATCATCGCGCTGTAGTTCGTGTTTACGCTCAGCATGGTGGAAGCTCCCGCGCAGACTGGCTCTATTGCCCGGTACGGGCTTGGACGTTCCATTTGCACTCAAGTCGCGTGCCAGTCTGTTAAGGTTAAAGGCCCCAGGAAAATCTCCTTGTTTTGAAGGGCCGGGCAGTTAACGCGGCATGCCGCGCGCTAACGCCGGGCTGATTCAAATTTACCCCTCGGCACGTTTTGCCGGGCACGGACGTCTTCGCCGGTAGGCAGAAAATGATGCGCAGGTGCGAGCCGCCAGCCAGGCCCCATCATTGCCATGCCGGACAGACGATACGCTTTCCCGATGGACCGTGCATTCGCGGAACCGGCGCAAGCGCCAGGGGTTACAGCGCGTATCCCAGAAAAACCTGGCGACCACATTTCCCGGTAAGGGAAGACAACGTGCGCATTCCAGATGCGATTTACGCGGGCCTGTTCGCCGGCGCACTGATCGGGGCGCCGCGCCGCATCGGTGGGTGCCGACCTGTCGTCGACGGGGGTGAGCACCGCCCGGATATCCTCGGTGGGCATGGGTGAGGCAAGCCCGGTTGCGACCAATGCCACGGCTGCGGGACGTGCGATTAACCGGCGTGTTGAAGTCACGATCCTCGACTGAGCGGCGCCAGGCGTTGCGTCTTCAAAAGCAGGAAGGGCGAGGCTTGCGAGCCTCGCCCTTCCCTTTTCTGCGTAGCACTTTCAGGCGCCCGGCCGAAGCGCGGGCGAGCCCGTTAGCGGAAGAACGACAGGATCAGCTGCGGCGCCTGGTTGGCGATCGACAGGGCCTGGGCGCCAAGCTGCTGCTTGATCTGCAGCGACTGGAGCCTGGCCGATTCCTTCGCCAGGTCGGCATCGACCAGGTTGCCGACGCCTTTCTCGATGGTGTCTGACAGGCTCGAAAGGAAGGCGCGCTGGACATCAAGCGCTTTGGCCTGCGAGCCAATGGACGCCAGTTGAAGGTTGAGCTGGGTGATCGCCGTATCGATGTTGCCGGTCGCCGTGGAGGCTGCGCCGGTCGTGTTGAGCAGGTTTGCCGCGGTCGAAACCGTGGAAAGCGCGCCCGCGCCGCCAACCGTGAAGTCGCGGTTGGTGATCGTCGACGTCACCGCACCGCCTGAGACGGCGCCGGCGGCAACGCCCTGACCGAGCCAGGACCGGGCGGTGCCGGCCGTGGTGATGGTCAGTTCGTTCGAGCCGGCGACGGCTTCTGCAGCAACATAGGTGAACTGTCCGGTCGACTGGTTGTAGCTCGCCGTGACCCGGCCGCCCGTCTGGGTCGACACCTGGTCGAGGTAACCCTGGATCGTCATTGACGCGGTCACGTCGACCGTGCCGATGGCGACACCGTTCAGGTTGAACGTCGAGTCGTCGGCGGCAGCGACAGAACCGTTGCCGACCAGATAGGCGGAGAGGCCTGGCACGACACCGGCGATGACCGTCGAGGCGACCTGACGGCCGGTCGTGGCGCCCGCGATGTCAGACATCACGACGTTGAGGTTCGCGCCGCCGGCAGCGACCAGGTTGAGACCGTTGAAGGTCGCCGAGTTGGCGACCTGGTCGACCTGGGCGCGGAGGGCGTCGAAGTCCGTCTGCAGCGCGGCGCGCTGTTCGGTGGAGAGGTCAGCCGCCTGAGCGGCAACCGCCTTCGTTTTCATGTCCTTCAGGATCTTGCCGATCGATTCGCCGGCAGACAGGGCGACGTCGATTGCCGAGTTGGCCCGGTCGATACCGTCCTTGACGGAAACGATCGAGCTCACGCGGGTGCGCTGACCTTCGGCGATGGCGAACACCGCACCGTTGTCCCGGGCGCTGGCCACCTTGAAGCCGGTCGAGATCCGGTTCTGGACCTGGCCGAGTTCTTTGTTGGTATTGCCGAGAGATTGCAGCGCGACAGACGCGCCGTAGTTCGAATTCACGCTAAGCATGACCGTAGTCTCCATTCTGGGTCGAAGACCGATCGTTTTGATCGGCCGCTGGCGCGTTTTGCGCCAACATGGGGAGACGCTAGCGTAGAGTTCTTAACTGGAGGTGTGGCCGCGGGCAGGAATGTTCTGCGAAAATCCTAACCACAACGGCGAGGTCAGCGCGCGTCAGGGTTGATCGGCGACGGCAGCCGGCTGGGCCGGCGCGAGGCCCTGCATGATCGAGCGGTTGATGTCGACAAGCACGTCGATCGCAGCGCCCTGGCGCAGCACGGCGCTGGAATGGCGATCGATAAACAGGGACAGCGAGATGATCTGGGCGCGCAGCGATTGCGGCAGGCTGTTGCCCTCGACGGCGCAGTCTGCAGCAAGCAGGGACCACAGGCGGCGGTTGGTCGCCAGCGCCTCGGCGCGGCGGCCAATCTCGCTCTCGGGAAGGCTGGCCGCATCGATCAGGCCGCGTGTCGCCGCCGCGAAGGCGCGATACTCGGTCTGACGCGGCGTCTCAGTCTTCCGCGCCGCGGTCTGGTAGGCCTGGATCGACATTACCCAACAATCCCTGTTCGAAGGTTAGAAGCTTCCGGCAC
>JBMOGP010000369.1:0-3661 GCA_049318285.1 Hyphomonadaceae bacterium | reverse complement strand
CTGGAGACGCGCCGTCTTCTCGGCGCGCACATCGTCGGCGAAGGCGCAACCGAGTTGATCCATATCGGCCAGGCGGTGCTGAACCTCGGCGGCACGCTCGACTACTTTGTCGAGAACACGTTCAATTATCCGACGCTGGCCGAAGCTTACAAGATTGCCGCACTGGATGCCTGGAACCGCATGCCGCGCCGCCAGCCCAGCGTCGCAGCACACGACGATGCGATGGCTGCGCTGGAGCGATTTGCGAATGCGGCGAGGCGCGGTTAGGTGCGGCGTCGCGTGCTGGCCCAGATGATCCATAGCAACACCGGCTGAAACAACAGCCGCGCCCATAGCGCTACCGGACCGACCGCTTCATACCTGTCTGCCGCGATCAGCATCTGGATATGCACGGGCGTGACACAGATGGTCAGTGCGATCAGGCACAGCCCGGCGGTGTGGCGCAGCGGCTTGTAGAGCAACGCAAGCGCACCCGCGATTTCGAGGACGCCGGTCAGATAGACCATCTCGCGAGGAAACGGGATGTAGGGCGGCACGATCGATGCGAACATGTTCGTCAGCATGAAATGCCCGACGCCGCCGACGATGAACCAGAACAGCACGAACACGCGTCCAAGCATGCGCAAGGCGCTGCGTGGTGCTGCGGCATCCGTCACGACGCTGCGTGCTTCTTCTCCAGCACCTCGACCTCTTCCTTCGAGCCAAGCATCACCGAGACACGCTGGTGCAGACCTGTAGGCTCGATATCGAGGATCCGGTGGTTGCCGTCAAACGACCGGCCGCCAGCCTGCTCGACAAGCAGCGACATCGGGTTCGCCTCATACATCAGGCGCAGCTTGCCCGGCTTGCCTGGCTCGCGCTTGTCCCACGGATACATGAACACGCCACCGCGCGTCAGCACGCGGTGCACGTCAGCAACCATCGAGGCGATCCAGCGCATGTTGAAATTCTTGCCACGCGGACCGGTCTCGCCGGCAAGGCACTCGTCGACATAGTCGCGCACAGGATCCGCCCAGTGGCGCATGTTCGACATGTTGATGGCGAACTCCTTTGTCTTCTCGGGTATGCGGATGTTGGCGCCCGTCTGGACAAACTGCCCGGTGGGCGGGTCCATCGTGAAAGCGACGACGCCCGACCCGATCGTCAGCACAAGCGTTGTCTGGGGACCATACACGCAATAGCCCGCTGCGACCTGGTTGCGGCCGGGTTGGAGAAAGGGTTGCTCACCTTCCCTTGCAGGCAGGACGGAGAAGATCGTGCCGATCGAGACGTTGACGTCGATATTGGATGAACCATCGAGCGGGTCGAACAGAAGGAGGTAAGGGGCCCCCTCGGTGATCGGGCGCGCCTCGTCCTCTTCTTCAGATGCAGCCGCAGCCACGACGCCGGACGCTTTCGCCATCGCCATGAGCTCATCGTTGGCGAGAATGTCGAGCTGCTTCTGCTCCTCGCCCTGCACATTCCCGGTACCGGCCGAACCCAGCACGCCAGCCAGCGCACCTCGCGAAACCAGGTAGGAGATCGTGCGACAACTGTCCGAGATCGCCTCAATCAGGGTGGCGAGGTCACGCGCGGCTGGCTTTGCGTCACCCGCCGGGTCGGCGAGAAATTCGCGGAGCGTACGGGTGGTCATTGGCAGGTCCTGTGCGATTCACGTCGGGCCTAGGTAGCGAATGACGGCCCGGATGGACAGTGCCGCCAGCCCTGCAGCACGGCCGCGGCGGACTGCCGCGGTTTGTGTCGCCTATGCGCCGCCGCGCTGCTCTTGCCGCACCGCGTTGATGTAGGACCACAGCATGTGCGCCGCGACACCCCGATAGGGGCGCCAGCGCTCGGCAGTCTTCAGGAACGTCTTCGGCGGATGTCTTTGTCGCTCACCTGTGATCATCCGATAGGCCTCGGACAGCCCGATGTCGGCATGCGGGAAGACATCCCAGCGACCGAGGCAGAACATCAGATAGACGTCCGCTGTCCAGGGCCCGATGCCTTTCACGGCTAGCAGTTCGGCTTGCGCATCCTCATCCGAGGCCCTCGCGACACGCTTGAGGTTCAATGCCCCGCTCTCAACTGCCTCTGCGATCGAGCGAATATGCGCGATCTTCGGCCGCGACAGTCCGCAGCCGCGCAGGGCGTCGATGTCGGCGGCGAGAACGTTTTTTGGCGTGACCTTGCAAAGCAGCACCTCCACCCTGCCCCAGATGGCGCCGGCCGCCTTGGTCGAGAGCTGCTGATAGGCGATGATCCGTGCCAGTCCGGAATAGTCGCCCTGCCGGGTCCGCCACTCCGGGACGCCGAGACGAGCGTGCGCTGTCTTGATGATGGCGCACTGCTTGACCAGCGTCTTGACGGCCTTGCGAAGCTGCTTTGGGTCTGTGACGTCAAGGGCGGTCATGGATGGCAACCTAGCAAGCCCTCGATCACCGGGCCCAGCCCCATTTGGCACGCCCGATGCGCTATTCCGGGGGCATGGAGAATTTCTCCAGGCCGGTTATAAGGCCGCCATGTCGAAACAGTCCCCCATCCGCCGCCTCCGCCGCGACCGTTCCCGTCTCCAGCAGGAACTCGCCCTTGCACAGGGCACCGACGACAAGGCGCAAATCCCGGTCCTGACCAAGCGCATCCGCGATCTGGACCAGGAGATTGCGGCGCTGGAAGCGAAGAAGACAGAAGGCTGATCCGGCCGGCTCGGCGGCGTCGAAAGCCGCGAGGAAATCGGACAACCCGCGTCCTGCGGGAAACGCCCCCGGACGAGCGGCCGCCTCCTGCCGCAGTTCCAAGAAAGCCTGCCTTTCGCCGGCTGAGAGACCCCGCGCCGCGATGAAATCCAACGGCGAGCGATGAAAGTTTCGCGCCTCCAGCGCGCCGGACTCCAGCACGACAGGATTTGCATGCCTCCGGTCCCGTTGGATTTTTTCCATCAAACGGGTGAGGCCAGCCGCAGGACCTTCCAGCACCTGCGGGAAGACGCCGTCATGGAACAGCATCAGGCCGGTAATGCCTTGACGTGAAATTTCTGACTTTGCACAAAGATAGATGCGGTCGGGCTCTTGCGCACGCAACACGCCAACGGATGAGCTCATGTAGACCGTGCGATGCAGGGCTCCGGAAGGCATAGCCAACGACGTTCAACCTGTTGCAGGCATGGGGCTTCCAAGGTGAACGGGGATTGAGCGTTTCTGTCACGCTACGGTTCCGCTGCGGCCTGCGACATCACTGCAACAGCATGCGCGAGTGTGATCGTCTCGACATCGCCCTCGCCATTAACACGCAAGGGACGCCACCGCCGCTGGAACGCGCGTACCACGGCGGCGGTCCTCTCGTCGAACGCAGACGTCACGTCGATGCGATAGCCGATCATCGCAAGATCGCCCTGCAAACCATCGACCGTCATGCCCGCATCCCCGATCGCGGCGCCGTGCATCATCCATGGCTCGGGCCGGCTGGACTCGGGCCAGAGGCCGATGCCGGCTTCTGACAGCTGCTTCCATGGGAAGAGTTCCCCCGGATCCTCCTTCCGGTCGGGCGCAATGTCGGAATGGGCGACAATGTTCACCTGTGGGATCGACCAGCGCGAGAGAATGCCCTGGCAGAGCGCGATAACGGCCACCACCTGCTCCTCCGGAAAAGCGCGGTAGCCCCACTCATGACCGGGGTTCACGAT
>JBMOGP010000368.1:0-3672 GCA_049318285.1 Hyphomonadaceae bacterium | reverse complement strand
CAGGACTTTTTCCTGCGCTCCGCCGCGACGGTCGAGCTTGCAACAAGGGCGTTTGATCGCGATCTGGAAGCGATCGCGCAGGAGGCGGGGCGCTAGAGTCGGGTTTCGCGCGTGAGGCGGGTGCGTTCGGGACATCCTGCCGGCAGATTCCGGCTCCGGTCGCACTTGACCCCGACAGGGCAGGCCAGTATAGCCCCGCCTCACATCGACTGACCGGCCGTGGGCCAAGGTCCAAACGCGGTTAAGGCGATGTGTCCTAAGAGAGCGAAAGCCTCCTATAGAGTTCGGCCGGGGCAGCCTTATGGGTTGTCGCGGCCAATGTTTTTGCAGCAAGACACGCCGATTTGGCTGAGAAAAGCCCGGCGATCCGGTGTGACGAGCGAGGGTAGATGCCTACGATCCAGCAGCTGATCCGCAAACCGCGGCACGACAAGCCGAAGCGGAACAAGGTTCCGGCTCTGAAGTCGTGCCCGCAGCGCCGCGGCGTCTGCACGCGCGTCTACACGACCACGCCGAAGAAGCCGAACTCGGCTCTCCGGAAAGTCGCCAAGGTGCGCCTGACCACCCAGTACGAGGCGGTCTGCTACATTCCTGGCGAAGGTCACAACCTTCAGGAACACTCAGTTGTCCTGATACGCGGCGGCCGCGTGAAAGACTTGCCCGGCGTCCGCTACCACATCCTTCGCGGCGTGCTCGACACGCAAGGCGTCAAAGACCGTAAGCAGCGTCGCTCGCACTACGGCGTGAAACGTCCGAAATAACAGGTAACAAGCATGTCCCGTCGTCACCGCGCAGAGAAACGCCAAGTCCTTCCCGACGCCCAGTATGGCGATCAGGTTATCACCCGCTTCATGAACCAGGTGATGTACCAGGGCAAAAAATCCGTTGCCGAAAAGATCGTCTACGGCGCCCTGGAAACCGTCGCCACGAAGTCCAAGCGCCCGGCGACCGAAATCTTTCACGAAGCCCTCGGCAATGTCGCGCCGTCGGTTGAGGTGCGTTCGCGCCGCGTCGGCGGCGCCACCTATCAGGTTCCGGTCGAGGTTCGTCCTGAGCGCCGGCAGGCTCTCGCCATCCGCTGGCTGATCGAGTACGCGCGCGCCCGTTCGGAAAACACGATGGAAGAGCGTCTCGCCGCCGAGATGCTCGATGCATCCCATGGCCGCGGTTCAGCTGTGAAGAAGCGTGAAGACACGCACCGGATGGCGGAAGCCAACCGCGCCTTCTCGCACTATCGCTGGTAATCCAGCGGTCCGCCGCAATACGAATTCAGAGGGCTCCCCATGCCTCGCAGCCATCAACTTACCGATTACCGAAACTTCGGGATCATGGCGCATATCGACGCCGGCAAGACCACTGTCACCGAGCGCATTCTTTACTACACCGGCAAGTCGCACAAGATCGGCGAAGTCCACGATGGCGCAGCCACCATGGACTGGATGGAACAGGAACAAGAGCGCGGCATCACGATCACGTCCGCCGCGACAACCTGCTTCTGGCAGGACAAGCGCCTGAACATCATCGACACGCCCGGGCACGTCGACTTCACGATCGAGGTCGAACGCTCACTGCGCGTTCTCGACGGGGCCGTTGCGGTTCTCGACGGCAACCAGGGCGTTGAGCCCCAGACGGAAACCGTCTGGCGCCAGGCCGACAAGTACAAAGTTCCGCGGATCGTCTTCGCGAACAAGATGGACAAGATCGGCGCGGACTTCTTCGCCTGCGTTAGCGACCTCGTGAAGCGTCTCGGCGTGAAACCGGTTCCGCTGCAGCTACCGATCGGCATCGAGAACACGTTCAAGGGCGTGGTCGATCTCGTCGAGATGCGCGGCATCGTGTGGCAAGGCGAAGACCTCGGGGCGAAGTTCGACATCGTGCCGATCCCCGACGACATGGCCGACCAGGCCGCTGAATACCGCGCCATCCTGATCGAGGCCGTGGCGGAACTCGACGACGAGGTCATGGCTGCGTTCTTCGACGGCAAGGAGCCGGACGTCGCGACGATCAAGCGCCTCATCCGCAAGGCCGTTCTGACCGGTGCCTTCTACCCGGTGCTGTGCGGCTCGGCGTTCAAGAACAAGGGTGTTCAGCCGCTGCTCGATGCGGTTGTCGACTACCTGCCGTCGCCGCTCGCCGTGCCGGCCGTCAAGGGCATCGACCCCAAGGACGATTCCGAAATCGAACGCCCGCAGACCGATGATGCTCCGCTGTCGATGCTCGCATTCAAGATCATGGACGACCCTTTCGTCGGCTCGATCACGTTCTGCCGCATCTATTCCGGCACGCTTAACTCCGGTACCACGCTCCTCAACTCCACCAAGGACAAGAAAGAGCGTATCGGCCGCATGCTCGAAATGCATGCAAACGATCGCAAAGACATCAAGGAAGCCTTCGCCGGCGACATCGTCGCCGTCGCGGCGCTCAAGGAGTCGACCACGGGCGACACGCTCTGCGACCCGGCCAAACCTGTCATTCTCGAAAAGATGGAATTCCCCGAGCCGGTCATCGAGATCGCGATCGAGCCGAAAACCAAGGCAGACCAGGAGAAGCTGGGCCTCGCGCTTCAGCGTCTGGCCGCCGAGGACCCTTCCTTCCGCGTCTCGACCGATCACGAGTCCGGCCAGACCCGCCTCAAGGGCATGGGCGAACTCCACCTCGACATCAAGGTCGACATCCTGCGCCGTACCTACAAGGTCGACGCCAACATCGGCGCGCCGCAGGTCGCCTATCGTGAGACGCTGGGCCGCAAGGCCGAGATCGATTACACCCACAAGAAGCAGACCGGCGGCACGGGCCAGTTCGCCCGCGTGAAGCTGATCTTCGAACCCCTTCCGCCGGGCTCGGGCTTCGTGTTCGAGAACGAAATCGTCGGTGGCTCGATCCCGAAGGAATTCATTCCGGGCGTGGAGAAGGGCATCAAGTCGGTCATGAACGCCGGTCCGCTCGTTGGCTTCCCGGTCATCGACTTCAAGGTTAGCCTGATCGACGGCGCTTATCACGATGTCGACTCCAGCGTGCTGGCGTTCGAGATCGCCTCGCGGGCCGCTTTCCGCGAAGCATCGGAGAAAGTGGCCATGAAGCTGCTCGAGCCGATCATGAAGGTCGAGGTTGTCTCGCCGGAAGATTACGTCGGCACGGTGATCGGCGATCTGAATTCCCGGCGCGGTATGATCCTCGGTCAGGAGATGCGCGGCAACGCGACGGTCATCAATTCGATGGTGCCGCTTGCCAACATGTTCGGTTACGTTAACAACCTGCGTTCTTCGACCCAGGGCCGAGCGAACTATACGATGCAGTTCGACCACTACGAGGCGGTGCCCAGCGCAGTCGCCAAGGAAGTCATTGAAAAACTCAGCGGCTGATGAAGCCCAACTGGCGGCCAACCCCCGCTGAACGAAGCTACGGAGTAGGATATCATGGGTAAGGAAAAATTCGCGCGTACGAAGCCGCACGTGAACGTTGGCACGATTGGCCACGTTGACCACGGCAAGACGACGCTGACGGCAGCGATCACGATCGTGCTCGCCAAGTCTGGCGGCGCCACGGCCAAGCAGTACGCAGACATTGACGCTGCGCCGGAAGAAAAGGCTCGCGGCATCACGATCAACACGGCTCATGTCGAGTACGAGACGGCCAACCGTCACTACGCGCACGTCGACTGCCCCGGCCACG
>JBMOGP010000367.1:0-3674 GCA_049318285.1 Hyphomonadaceae bacterium | reverse complement strand
TATAGTGGCGATTCCACAGCGGCTCGAACAGAGCGTTGGCGAAGCGGAGCGCGATCAGGTTCTGAACGGTTTCCTTGCCGAGATAGTGGTCTATGCGGAAAGTGCGGTTCTCAGCGAAATGCTCGGCTATGGCGCTGTTGATCTGCTCACAGGATGCATAGCTCTTGCCGATAGGCTTCTCGACGATGACGCCATTGGGCGCGCCGGTCAGCCCCTGCTCGGCGAGGCCCTGCACGATCGGGATGTAGAGGGCGGGGGAGGTTGAGAGGTAGAAGAGCGCGCCAGGGTCGCCCTTCAGCGCCTCACGCAGGCTAACATAGGACTGGGGGTCGGTGGCGTCGCCTGAGACATAGCTGAGGCGCCTTTCGAAGTCCTTCCAGGCGTCTTCCGAGAAGAAAGGCCCTGCGCGGTCCTTGACCCAGGTCTTCACGTCGGCCCGGAATTCGGCATCCGTGTGGACCGATCGGGCGGCGCCCATGATCCGCAGGTCCGGCGGTAAAAGCCCGTCGGCATCAAGGAAGTAGAGCGACGGGAACAGCATTCGCCGGGCAAGGTCGCCCGTCGCGCCAAATATGACAAAGGCCCCCGGCACAGTCATTGACAGACCTCAGGGCAGCACCGCGCGTCGGGTCAAGCGGAATTACGCTTCCCGCAGCCGATTGCGCCCATATCGCGAACGGGAAGGCGGTTTTTCCCGGGTTGCGGGCCAAATTCCTGCAACTCATTCGCAAATGCCGCCGCGTTGGCCTGCCGCATGACACCTGATAAGAGGGGGCGACTGGGTCTGCGGGTGTAGCTCAATGGTAGAGCAGCAGCTTCCCAAGCTGAATACGAGGGTTCGATTCCCTTCACCCGCTCCAGTGTTCGCCAAGCAGACTTCCAGGCACGGCAAGTACATTTATGCTGATCACGCAAACTCAGTGAACTGACCCAAGCCGGGAACTCGCCCAACTTGGGTAGGCCGGTTCGATGTTGCCTCTCGATGATGAGCAACAGCCCAATCGATCGCTTCTGAGCGCGTGTTCACCTGTCTCGAGCGGGTTGATGATTGACGTGCGGGGAACAAAGCTGGTTGGTACAGCGACGAGCGAATGTTGATCCTAGGAAATTCCGGTTGAGCCAAAAGTTGGTCGGAGTACCCGGAAGCATGGGAACGTTACCTCAGATGGATGCGAGCGCTGTCGCGCGTCTGCTCGAACGGACGGCACGGGCGATTTACGAATCGCGCGGGCCTCGCGCCATCCATGCGGGGCAGTGGGCCGTGCTGCGTTACCTGGCGCGGGCCAGCAAGCAGGGGCGGACCGTCGGCGGCGTTGCGACATATCTGGGCGTGACCCACGCGCCGGCCTCGCGGGCCGTGGCGTCGCTTGCGCGCAAGAGTTATGTGACCGTCAAGGCCGACACCGAGGATCGTCGCGTGCGCCGGATCGAGCTGACGCCGGCTGGCAAGGCGCTGCTGGCGCATGATCCCGTGCATCGCCTGACCACCGCAATCGAGGGCATGAGCGACAGCAAACAGAAGGACCTCGCCGCGACGCTGGAAGCGCTCCACTCGCGTCTGGTCAAGGTCGGATAGGAGGTGGAGCTTGGCTGAACAGCAGATACAGTATTCGGCTGACAAGGCGACCGCCTACACCGAGCTCGTCGCCGAAGTGTCAGGCGTCATCGCCGGCGAGACATCGCGCACGGCGCGCTATGCGACCACAGTATCGTTGTTGAAGGCGGCGTTCGGCGAGCGCTTTTTCTGGTGCGGTTTCTACGAGGTTGATCCGAACAAGCCGCGCGAGCTGGTCGTCGGTCCCTATCAGGGCACGCTGGGATGCCTGCGCATCGCTTTCGACAAGGGCGTCTGCGGCGCGTGCGCCTCGATGTGCGAGACGATCATCGTGCCTGACGTGCATGCCTTCCCGGGTCACATCGCGTGCGATGGACGCTCGAACTCCGAGATCGTTGTGCCGGTGTTCGACGCGAGCGGCACACTGGTCGCCGTGCTGGACGTCGACTCGACTGAGCATGGCGCGTTCGACGAGGTCGACGCGCGCGGGCTCGAGGCTGTGTGCAGGGCGATGCTCGGCTAGAGCTTCGTGTAATTCGTCACTTCCATCGAACCGTCGAGCTTGCGGTAGACCGTTACACCGTAGCGGGCGCCGCCCGTCATGGTGATCACGAACTGGTAGTTCAGGCCAGCGACCACCTGCATTTCGGCCTCCACCTTTTCCACCAGCGCGCGCGTGGGGTCGCGTGTATAGATCGCATCGACCGCGACGGCCTGCGCAGCCTTTGTCATCTCATCGTCGAGGCTGGCCGGCGAATAGCCGCCCGTTATCACGGGCGCGGGCGTCGGCATCGGCGTCGATGTCTCCACAACCGCGGGCGGCGCGGCAACAGGGGTCGGCTCAGGCGCCTTCGCCGGCGCACATGCGACTAGCTGTGATCCGATGAGAATGATGGAAACAAAGCGCATTTGGGTCCTCCCGGGTCTGGGGCGAGTGTAGGTCAGGATGGCGCGGAGTGTAATGCATCGCGCGCAGAATGGTGCAGGTCGCGGCGAGAACGGCCTCGAAGTATGATTGCGGGGCTCACTGTCCTTCGCTTACCCCGCCTTGCCCCACTTACCGTCCGCGCCCTTGCGATAGAATGTGAAGGAGGCGGGGTCCCAGGGGCCATCGTCCTGGCCGAGTATGTGGAAGAGTGCGTAGCTGGGGCGTGATTCCCAGAACTGTACCGCCTCCGTCGTGACGCCGTTGGGGCCACATGCGTCCCAGGGTTCTCCGCCGGAAGCTGTTTCGAGTTCGCTGGCGAAGTCGGGCTTGGGGGCGAGTTCAAAGGCGGTGCCTGCGAGGACGGGGCCAGTGAGCGGACGTGTCTCGCAGCGTGTGCGGTGCTCGTCAGGCGCCTTGCCTAGCGTTCTTATCGCGGCCTGTTCTGCGGTCTCGCCGGCGGCGAGCGGCAGCATTTCCAGGATGAACGTCGCCTGATCTTCAGGTGTGCCGTCCATGCGGTATTTCACATAGCCCTGCACGACTTCGTAGATGTTCGACACCCAGCCCTCGGCGGTGCAGTCCTGCACGCGGAAGACGATGGCATCAGTGGGCGTGAGGCTGATCTCCCTGGTGCGCCACGCGCATTTGGCGGCGAGTTTTGGCGCCTGCGGGTTGGTCTTGAGGAAGATGGACGGATCGCCATTGCTGCACAGGCCGGTGATCGGCAGCGGGTTGCAGGCATGCGAGGCAGCAGCTGGGTTTTCGGCGGCTGTCTCCGGCGCAGTGTCGGTTTCACCGCCGCATGCTGAGAGGCCGAGGACGCCTGCGGCTGCAAGCATCGCTTGCCATGTGCCTGTAGGTTTCATTGCAATCCCTCATTGCCCGACGCCTTCTAGCGTCGGGCTTTGTCAGAGCTCAAGCAAGCAACTGCTACTTTGGCGCGGTAGATGCGTACTTTGCAGCCGCATCCGCCCATTTGAAGGGCGCCACGTCCGGGACGATGCTCACCTCGGTGGTGAACTTGAAGGGGGCGGAGGGTATGCCGCTGTCGAACGTCACTTCGACGAAGAAGGCGGTATAGCCCTCGGTGGGCATCGGGACCTGCGCGAAATAGTTTCCTTCCGGGCCGGGCTCGAGGACGGTGGAGGTGTAGATCTTGCCGACGCTCTCGACGCGGAAGTCGCGCGCTTT
>JBMOGP010000366.1:0-3675 GCA_049318285.1 Hyphomonadaceae bacterium | reverse complement strand
TTCAGCAGGCGCAGCGTGATCGGCGACCACCGGCATAGCTCTTCGCAGTACTCGGCGAGCCTGTCGGCGAATTTCGCATCATCCACGACCTCCCCGGCCATGCCGAGCGCCACCGCCTCGTCGCCGAGCACGGTGCGGTTCTCCATCATGAACCGCATGGCGCGCTCATATCCCATGGCCTGGGGGAGGGTGATGGTGAGACCGCCATCTGGCGAGCCGCCAATGCGGGTGTAGCCCGCCATGAGGCGCGCGCTCTTCGCGACCAACCGAACGTCACAAGCCATGGCGAGGCCAAGTCCCGCGCCCACGGCAACGCCGTTGACCCCACCCACCACCGGCTTGTCGCAGCGCTTGCGGATCGACAGCAGGAAGTGGCCGACCCAGTTGATGTCGTCGAGTTGCGCATTCTGCGGACTGAGCGGAGAGGTTCGCTCCGTCATCGCGAGGTCAAGCCCCGCGCAGAAAGCGTCTCCGGACCCGGTAATTGCGATAACCCAGACATTGTCGTCCCTGGCTGCGTCGTCGACTGTATTGACAACAGACCAGGCAAGCTCATCCGACAGCGCGTTCTTCACATGGGGCCGGCTGAGCATCACCGTGCGCACGTGGCCGCGGTCGGAGATTCTCACAAGGTCGGTCATCATGTCCTCTCTCGCCGCGCGTAACCCTGATCATCTCGATGGTTTGCCCCATCGCTGTGCTCAGCGCCAGTTGCGGTCCCTTGGTTTGATCGAAGGTGTTGTCGGCGTGACAGACAGCGTAATCGGCGTCACCAGCAAGCTGGCCGCGCCGGGCGTGAGGCGGGCGGCGATCGTGCTGCCGGCGGTGGCATCGAGCGCTTGATATGCCGTCTGCAGACTGGCCAGGCACCGGGCGCGATAGGGCGATATCGGGGTCCGCCAGGCCACACCGAAATTGGTCCAGCGCACTTCGTTCTTCCCCGCGCATGTCGCATCTCTGTTCGCGGCGAGATAGGGCAGGTATTCGTCACACGCCATCGCGAGAAGTGGGGCAAGATCTGCCGGTGCTTCGGTGACGACGGGTGAAGCCGCCAGCTGTGTGGGCGTGGCGGCCCAGAGGCGCGAGACCCAGGCAAGCGTATGAGGCGCGCGCTCACGAAGAATGGCTGCGGGCGTGGGATCCGAGGAGAAGTGACGGAAGAAAGGTCCGAAGAGACCGAAATCTGCCTCGCACGGGCGCCCCCCGAACAGGTAGGGCCGGACGGCGAAGATCGGTTCGAGAATGGCAAGTGTACGAAGATACAGATCTTCAATCTGGGGCGCCGTCGTGGCCGTCACGCCGTCCTTCTTAAGGAAAGTACGCCGTTGTCGTCGCAGGATAAACTGTCGGCGCAGGAAAAGGGGTGCTGGCGCATCGCGGAGCATTGTACGTGCGAGCTGCGAGCTCATCAGTCGGGCGTCTTCGGCAAAGGCCCAGCGAAAATAGAGCGCAGGACGCCAGAGCCATTCGTCAAACAGGTCTTCCAGCAGAAGGCTGATGAAGGCGATGCCCGGGTCGGCGGGCTTGAAGCGAGGCTCGGCTGCCGCGGCTTCGAAATGAGCGATAATGTCCGTTGTGTCGGTCATCCAGGCGCCGCTGCGCATTCCCACCTGTGGCATCTGGGCGATGCCGGTCGCGCGGGCGCAACGGCGGAAATCGGCCAGGTCCATCTCGATGTAATCGAAAGGAACGCCCTTGGCGCGGAAGTAGGCCTCAAGCTTCCCGGTGAAGTAGGACAGCTTGAGGCCATGCAGCCTATAGCGCGCGCCGGTCGTCATGCGCCTGCTGCGCGCTTCCGCTTGCGGCGGCGCAGAAGCCAGAAGATCAGCAGGCTGAGTGACGCAAAAACACCCGCGCCGATTGCGATAAGTGCGCCAGCATGAAACGAGAGTTGTCGCGCAATTGCGTTGTGGCGCACCTGGCGCTCGGCCTGATAGCCGTCCGGCAGAGCAAGAACCCCTGAACGCGCGGCATAGGCGTCATAGTCGGCCAGCATCGCCTCGAAAAGGTCCGGCATGGTTGCGGCGAGATCATTCACCTCGGCGGGGTCTTTTGCATGGTCGTAGAGCCGCCATTTGCCGTCTCCCACCGGCGGTATGTTGCGGACGATCTTCCAGTTATCGCGGAATAGAGCAGAATTTCCCGAGACCTCGACGCCAACCGTGTCGGTAGGGCCGTAGACGCGGTCCACCTGGCCCGCAAGCATGGGCAGGAGGCTACGGCCTGTGATGGGGCGGGCCCCTTCGGGTGTTGCTGTTCCTGCGCTGGCAAGTTCGAGCAAGGTTGGCGCAACGTCTGTGACAAATGTCAGGCCACCATGGCGCTTGCCTGCCTCAACTCCGGGCCCGGCGATGATCATCGGCACGCGCAGACCCCCATCGGAGGCGTAGAACTTGTACAACGACCCTGGCGCCGAAATCGCTGCGGCCCATTCAGGGCCTATGAAGCCGAGGCTGCCGCGCTCGCCCATGTCTTCGAGGTTCCAGCTATAGCCATTGAGGCCCATCCAGATATCCATCCAGGGCTCATGAACAGGATCGCTGGGCTCAGGCCCGTTGTCCGATGTGATGACAAAGATCGTGTTATCCAGTTCTCCACGCGATGCGATGTGATCCATCAGGCGCCCGACATGATGGTCCATGGCCTCGATCATGCCGGAATAGACTTCCATCGCGCGTGCGTACTTGGCCCGCTTGTCGGCCCCAAGCGAGAGCCACGTGCGCGCGTCGGCCGGTAAGGTGGCGAAGGGCGCATCTGCAGGAACGAGGCCTGAAGCAACGGCGCGATCCCAGCGTGCGCGACGGGTCGCTTCCCAACCGGCGTCGAACCTGCCGGCGTAATTGTCGGAAAACGCCTTCGGCGCCTGGACCGGAATGTGCACAGCCTGGAAGGCGAGGTATCCAAAATAGGGAGCGCTGCGCTCGCCCTCGTCGATGTACTTGATCAGACGGTCGACGAGCAGTTCAGAGGAATAAAACTCATCGGGCAGTTTAGCAGGCGCGCCATCCTCGAACCAGGGTGCATCCTTGTAGTAGGGCATGTAGGCCCTGGCCGCCCAATTGTCGGCCCCGGAGGCATCGAGCGCGAGGGATCTGTCGAAGCCATGATGGTTCGGCAAGTCGCCATCACCATGGCCGAGATGCCACTTGCCTGACATCAACGTGCGGTAGCCGACTAGTTTGAGCCGATCCGCGATTGTGAGAACACCCGGCTCGAGGCTGAGTGTATAGCCCGGCTTGCCCTTCAGTTCCGGCGGAAGCACCTCTTCGATCGTGGATAGACCCGTGCGGTGGCTGTCCATCCCGGTTAGAAGCATGGCGCGCGAAGGCGAGCACAAAGGCGATGTGTGGTAGTTCGTCATCATCGCCCCGGAGGCGGCAAGACGGTCTATGTTCGGCGTGCGCGCTTCGCCGCCGTAGACGCCGAAATCCATGAAGGCGGCGTCGTCAACCATGATCACAATGATGTTGGGGCGCCTGGCGGCTGTCGGTGCTTCCTGCTGCGCTGACGCAGGCAGGAGGCTGGCCAGCGACAGGATGGCTGCAGCGAGACCTTTGCGGAAGACGTCGCGCATCATTAAACCTCGGCGCTGTACACGGAGGCCATGAGATATTATGACACGCCGAATGTCAATTTAGGGAGTCGTAGATGGAATGGATCATTCTGTCCGCCTTG
>JBMOGP010000365.1:0-3701 GCA_049318285.1 Hyphomonadaceae bacterium | reverse complement strand
ACGCGGCCATCGGCGTTGACCATGGTCGCGACGGTGTTCGTCGTGCCGAAATCGAGGCCGAGCGAATCTGTCATCTGCCTAGACGACCCGCCCATCGCTCATCTCCACGATGCGGTCGGCGCGCCTGGCGATCTCGGCGTCGTGGGTCACGACAATGAGGGTTGCGTTGCGCTGGCGGGCGATGGCGAAGAGCATGTCGGCGACCATAGCGCCGGTAGCGCGGTCGAGATTGCCGGTTGGTTCGTCGGCGAAGACGATGGCGGGATTGCTGGCGAGGGCGCGCGCGACGGCGACGCGCTGGCGCTCGCCGCCGGAGAGCTGGCCGGGATAGTGGTCCATGCGCTGGGCGAGGGCGACGGCGGACAGGGCCGAGCGGGCGAGATCATCGACATTGGCGAGGCCGGCGATCTCGAGCGGCGCGCGCACATTGTCGAAGGCGTTCATTGTACCGAGCAGGTGGAAGGACTGGAACACGAGGCTGACGCGGCCGCGCCGCAGGCGGGCGAGCTGATCCTCGCTCTTGCCGATGAGGCTTTCGCCAAGCAGTTCGACCTTTCCGGAGGTCGTGCGCTCGATACCGGTCGCGACCGCAATGAGAGAGGACTTGCCCGAGCCGGACGGGCCGATGACGGCGACGCTCTCGCCTGGCATGGCGCGGAAACTGACGCCCTTGAGGATCTCCACCGGGCCGGAGGCAGCGGGGAGCGTCAGGTAGACGTCTTCTAGGGAGAGTGCGGGGTTCATCTGGTGTGGGCGATATCAGGAGTTCTGATGGGGAGCCAACGGACATTCGTGACTTGTCGCACGATCTGCCTGCTTCGCAGGCAGCCCCCTCCGACCCTTCGGACCACGTCCCCGCCTTCCGCGAAGGAGGACTTCCCCTCATTGCTGCGGTCCTGCCCCAATGAAGCTGGGGAAGGTGGCGCGCGAAGCAGACGGATGGCTCGACGCTAGCGGATCTCGGACACAGGCAGCAGCAGCCCCCGCGCGCCCGGAACCAGCCACGCCGCATTGGCGAAGGTCGGGTGGTCGAAGCCCATAGCGTGCAGCATTGTCGCGAAGAAGGAGTTCGAGTTGCGGCCGAAACCCATGAAGGGATAGGGCAGCCCAGCTCCGCCGTCGGGCCCCTTGGCCAGCGCGTTGATGCGGCGGAGCGCGTCGAGGGCGGGGGTGAGGCGGAGATCGACCTCGTCGCGCGTGAGGTCATCGGCCAGCACGCAGGCGGCGCCGGTGGCGATGGCGGGGGCGATGTTCCAGTCGGGCAGGACCGCGCCGTTGATCGGCATGAAGGTGCGCGGGTGGGTTTTCGTGTCGTAGCCGCGTAAGCGGTCGGTCGGCAGGTAACCGATAGGCTTGTGGCGCCAAGCATGAAGCTCGTTGTCGAACCAGGAGGCAAGACCGTTGAGCTGGCGAACGGCGCGACCTGACGGGTCGGCGATCACGATCATCCGGTGCGCAGCGATACGCGAGCGGCGCGGAATACGCAGCTCAGCAGCGTTGATGGTCCAGCCGGTCATGGAGGCACGATAGCGTGATTTGGCGCCGCTACTGAAGGTCGGTTGGCAGTGGGCCGGATGCGGCGTGTTGCATCAGCCACGCCGCTGACTGGGAACTGACGATCTGCTGCAGATTGCCCATGACGAGGTGCATGTCGAACTGATGCAGGCCCCATTCGGGGCGGACCTTGCCATCGACGACGATGTCTCCGTTGATCGTGTCGGTGCGCGGGTCGGCCGGGTCGGCGTTGATGGTGATGGCGAGGTAGCTGGCGCCCTCGCGGCTAATGCACTGGCCCGAGAAGAGGCCGGGCAGCGCGACGAAGGGGGTCTCGATTGCTGGCGCGTCGGGCAGCGTGGTCCAGGGCGGGTGGGCGACAACGCCCTCGAAAAGGACAGACATTGTGGGGAGATAGGGGTTGATCTGGTTTGAGCCGTCGAGAGCGGCAGGGTTCACGCAGGCGATTTTCATGCCGGTGGTGGCGGCGCGGCCGAACAGCGTGTCGGCGGGCGGTGGCGTCTCGGCCCGGAAGGCGGACCAGGCGATGACGCAGCCGGTGCTTGTCGCGCTTGTGCAAAGCGGGATGGAGGTGAAGGAGCCGCCGGCATTGGCGTTCTGCGGAACCTCGATGTCGGCGCCGGGAAGGATGGCGGAGACCAGCCTGCCCTGCTCCGGCTTGCCGTCGAACTCCGAGGCGATGAGACGGGTGAGAAGACCGGCGCCCTGATCGGGGCCGATGAGGACGACGCCGCGGCCGGCATTGTCGTTTGCGAGGTAATGCAGCCAGGCGGCTTTCACATCGGTGTAGGCCATCTCGCGATTGGTCTCGATCGTCTCGCCAGCGCGGAGTTTCCGGAGCGCGGTGAGCGTCACCTGCCGGTAGACCGGCGCAAACAGACGACAGATGCTGGCAAAATGGGCAAGCTGCTGGCGAATGACCTCAGTCTCTTCAGCACCTGACGTGGCGTCTGAATTGCCCCCCGGGTCGCGGGAAATGGTCGGGTAGACGTAAAAACAGTCGACAGGCTGATCGGTAGTGATGCTGGCGCCCTTTTTCTCGAGCGTACCATCCGCATTCACGCGGGTGACCGTCGCGACCTGTTCGCAGGCGTCGTCAGCGTCGGGGCGGCAGAGCCAGTGCGCAGGCTGCGCGTAGTCGAGCGGCGGCACGGCGGTGATGGCGGGGGCGAGCGCGGGGTCTGCGGTGGAGATGGCGGGGGCGGCGGCGGTCGGCGCTTCCTGTCCGCATGCGGCGAGCGCGAAGGCCGCCAGAGCGGCGGACAAGAGGCTGCGGCTCATGGACGGCTCCTCTCCCGCGCGCTCGCGGCATCCGCATTGTGACGCCAGAACGCAGGGGGTCAAACACAACCGCGCGACTGTGGCGACGGGAGGTCTTTGCAAGCGGTTCCCCTTAGGGCAGGTTACGCGCACTTAATCAAGGTGCAGTTGCGGTTCACGCAGCGCGTCAGCCGGGAGAAGACGATGCGGAAATCCGTTGTGGCGGCGGCCCTTGGGTGCGCCTCGATGATCGCGCTGATGTCGTGCGCCACACCCGAGGCGGCATCGGTGGCGGATTCTGCGCCGGTTGCGGTGGCTCCGGCGCCGCCAGCGGTTCCTGCACCGACGCAGGTTGCGGCGGTTCCCGGCGTGCATCCGGGCGAGGTTGTCTACAAGCAGACCTGCGCGGTGTGTCACGACAATGCGGAGGCGACGCGCTCGCCGACGCGCGACAACATGAAGGCGATGAGCTTTCAGTTCGTCAATTACGCGTTGACCAACGGCAAGATGAAGGACATGGCGGCTGGCCTCTCAGCTGACCAGCGCGCGGCGGTGGTGAGCTATGTGACCGGGCGCGACACGACGAAGACGCCGGACTGGACACCAAACCTGAAGTGCACGGGCGCGCGGGCGGCCGTGGAGCTTGAAGGTCCCGATGCGGCGACGGCGACGCACTTTGGCTATGACTGGCGCAACACGCGCAAGCTGACGGCGAAGCAGGCGGGACTCACGACGGCGCAGATGGGCGAGATGGAGCTGGCGTGGGCCATCGCCTTCCCCGATGCGTCGATCATGCGCAGCCAGGGCGCGATCGTCGGTAAGAACCTGTTCTATCCGGTGGCGGAAGCCGGCAAGATGTACGCCCTCGATCTCTCCGATCCAGCCAAGCCCTGTGTGCAGTGGGTCTATTCGACGCCGGGCGAGGC
>JBMOGP010000364.1:0-3708 GCA_049318285.1 Hyphomonadaceae bacterium | reverse complement strand
CGAACCGTGCAGCAGGCGCTGGAAGCGGCAGCCCTTGCGCTCAACGGCGAGCCAACCGTCGTCACCGGCGCAGGGCGCACTGACGCCGGCGTCCACGCCCTCGGCCAGGTTGCCCATGTCGATCTCGTGAAGCTGCTGCCGGCAGGCAAGGTGCGCGATGCGCTCAACGCCCATCTCCGCCCGCACCCGATCGCCATCCTTGAATCCGAAGACGCTGCACCCGGCTTCCACGCCCGCTTCGACGCCACCGCGCGCAGCTATGTCTACCGCATCATCAGCCGCCGCGCCGACCTCACGCTGGACAAGCATCGTGCCTGGCGCGTGGCCGCCGCGCTCGATGCAGACGCCATGCATGCAGCCGCACAGGTGCTCGTCGGGCGCCACGACTTCTCGACATTCCGCTACATTCACTGCCAGGCCGACACGCCGGTGAAGACGCTCGACAGCATCCGCATCTACCGCAAGTCCGAGGAGATCGTCCTCGAAACCACCGCCCGCTCCTTCCTCCACCACCAGGTCCGCTCCATGGTCGGCTCCCTCGTCGAGGTCGGTCGCGGCCGCCAGCCGGTCCAATGGATCAGCGACATCCTGCATGCCGCTGACCGAACCCTCTGCGGCCCCGTCGCGCCGGCGGCTGGGCTCTATCTTGCGTCTGTGTCCTACGCGCCGCGCGCCTGATCCTGCGGAGGGCCGTGGCCGCAAACTGCGACAAGGCCCTGCAGCAAGAGGACCCGCGACCCGCAGGGAAAGGCCCGCATTCCGGAGAGCAGGAAGCCGCTCTCGGCAGGCGACTGGCCTTGCGCGGGGAGGCGAGCGCACACAGCGATCGCGAACAGCAGCCTGTCCGGAACTGTTCAGCGCGACCTCAAGACCCCGACCATCACACCTGCATGAACCGCATCAAGACCCTTCGTGATGGCAGCGTCCAGCAAGCCGGTGTGGCCTGGCTGAGGGAGCGCTTCGGGCGCGCGGACCGCCAGAGTCAGCGCGCGCCCGGGGCGCGGCGGGCGTGAGCTGGATCGGCGTTAGCCGGCAGGGTTGCGTTGCGAGACGCAATCCAATTCGAGGAATGACAAGATGACTTGCGGCATGCTGTCCCGACGCCTCTGCGCTCGCCTGAAGAGCGAGGATGGGACTTGCTGCATATCCTTGACGGGGCTGGGTTCAACCGGCTGATGGACGTCGAAGCCGAGGGCGCAATCCCGGGAGCCATTGTGGCCCGCGTGAGCGGTTGGTTGACCGGACGACCTGCCACAATGGCTCCCGGGGTCGCGTCCCCGGCATATGCGCATGTCCGGCAGGAAGCCCCTCGCGCCCGCAGACGCCGGGAATGACATCACGCAGGTGCTGGTCAGGATGGCGTGGCCGCAGGCGCCGCGCATCATGCCCCAACCCCGGCTTCACGTCACAGGGCTAGCGTCTGTGCGTCAGTAATCCTTCTTCCAGCGCACGGCGATCTTGGTGTCGCCACTGCCGTCAGCCGACGAGATGATCGAGACCTCGTCCGTCGGCTCCCATTCCACTTCAGCGCCGACGCCGCCCGTCCCGCCCGCGCCCAGCTGCACATAGACGTCCTCGGCGATGTACTTGCCGGCCGACACCGTTGCGACGCCGTCTTCGGCGCCGAAAGCCACGCGGTCGAGGCCCGTCGCCTGGCGCACCAGCCCCACCGGATCGAACACGGCCTGTCCGCCCGCCAGCTGGGCAAGGCCTGCCGCCAGCTGCGCGCCCTCGAACGCCGAAAGCTGCGTCACTGACCGGCCGAACAGGATCCGGGCCAGCACTTCGTCCTGTGGCAGGGCGGGCGTCGATTCGAGCACGAATTTCGGTTCCACCGGCGTCCCCGAAATCCGCACCCGCGCCGTGATGTCTGCAGTCGATCGCTCGGCCGAGATGTCGATGCGCGCCATCCGGATCGGGCCATCCAGCGTGATCGTGCCCGTGTCGAACTGGAAGCGCCGCCCCGCCAGATCCAGATCCCCACGCACCAGCGTCGCCGTGCCCGATATGGACGGATCGCTGATCGGTCCGGTGACGCGCACATTCGCCGCCCATTCCGTATCAAGTCCCCGCCCGAAGACCACGACCCGCCGTGGCGCCGACACGCGAAGGTCGAGCTGCACCGCACGCTGTAAAGGAGAGGTTGCCGCTTCAGCTCCTTCCTCGTCCGACTGGTTGGGAAAGTTCACGCGGCGGAGTCCGGGAATCGTCGGAATGCTTGCCGCCGCCGGCTGCTCGATCGAAATCCGCGCCTGCGACACAGCCAGCTGTCCGCTGACCTGGATGCTGTCGGCGACGATCTTCACGGCGCCATCGCCCGACACGATCGCGAACCGGTCATCGCGCCCAAGCGCACGCAGATTGTTGGCCTTGAAGGACACGCCGCCCTGCAGCCCGCCATCCCATGCGATCGAGCCGTCTCCGGTCAGCGTGCCCCCGGCGCCGTCATTTGCCGTCATGTTCGTGATGCGCGCCGACATGTCGTCGAATGCGCCCGACGCCGAAATGTCGCGCAGCGCAAGCCCTGTCTCGCCATGCTCATAGGCGCCTTCGGCGACAGTAAAGCCGCCCCGCAGCACGGGATCGGCCAGCGTCCCGCTCGCCCGCACGTTTGCGTCCACCGCCCCGCGCAGCGACTGGTCCTCTGGCCCGAACAACGCCCACAGCTGTTCTGCGCGACCCCGCAGGTCGAGTTCGGCGGTCATTGGCGCCTCAGCATCAAGCGCAAGCGCAAACCCCTCGCCATCGACAACAGCCAGTTGCGATGACGCATCCAGTTCGAAGCCCCGACCTTCACCCTCGATACGCGCTGTCAGCTCGCGTCCGCGCAGTGTGCCGACAAGTTCGAGCGATGCCGGATTGCCAGTGAGGCCCACCGGGTTTGCATTTGCGATCGAGAGCTGGAGATCGCCCGTCGCCGGCCCAGCGCCGTTGTTGAACGTCGCAAGCCCCGTGACCACGCCTTCGAGCCGCGTTATGCGCGCCAACCGCGTAAGCCCACGCAGGCTCACATCCTTGAGTTCCAGCCGTCCCGTCGCCGCCGACAGTGACTGCGCAACATCGAGGTCGATCTCGCCGCGCAGGGCAGAGAACACTGCATCCAGCGACCAGTCATCCGGCCCGCGTCGCCACACGGCCGGGCGAGACGTTGCGATCGGCAAGTTGTCCACCGTTCCCTTGAGTGTCGCACCCCCTGACCACACATCGCCCTGCTGTGATCCGGTTGCGGCAAGTTCGAGGTCGATCGGCGCGCCCAGTGATCCGCTGGCCCGCGCTTCCACGGTTGCTCGCCCGTTCACCGCCTTCACGTTGAAGCCCAGCAATGAGAGCCGCAGCGCCGAACTGCGAAGGTCAGTCAGCCGGCCGCTGACGTCCATTGCCAGCTCTTCGCCCATCCGCACCGATCCGTTGGCGATCATCGCCCCGCGTTCCAGACCAGCTATGCCCTCGAGCGGCCCGCTCGCTGTAAAGGTCATCGCCAGCACCCCATCGGCGAAGTTCAGTCGCGGTGCGCTGAATCTCAGATCGCCCAGGCTGGCGGCCAGGTCGTTGATGCGCCAGTCGCCTTCGCCCGCTTCGATCCGGCCGCTGGTGCGGAATGGTCCGGTGTCTGAATCGCCGGTCAGGGCAAAGCGACCCTCGACCGCCTCGCCGAATGTCGCGTTCGCCGTCCCCGAAAGGTCGCGCACCGACACGCCTGCCGTGCTG
>JBMOGP010000363.1:0-3710 GCA_049318285.1 Hyphomonadaceae bacterium | reverse complement strand
TCACGATCGCCGCGCCGACATAATGCCACAGCCTCAGATTGCGCTCGATCGTCGACGGCGCCTCATCGGTGAGCCCGGCGCCGAGAAGGCGCAGGTTCATGATGATCACGCAGCCGCCAAGCAGGGCGAGGCCGATCAGGTGAATCGCCCCAAATGGCGCGTAGAGGTCGCCGAGATAGGAGAAGGGCGGGTTCTTGCCGATGCTGGCGATGAAGTCCGCGGCGCCTGGGAAGAGTTTCGAGAATTCCATTGATTACTCTCCCTCGCCAGGTGTTGCGGGTGCAGCAGGTCCAGCCGGCGCGCCCGGGTCTGGCGGGCTCTCCTCGGCAGGTGTTTCTGTGGTTTCAGCTGGTGGATCGCCAAACGGATTCGGAGGCGGCGCCGCAAACGGATCGATGCGGCCGCCATTGGCCAGCGGGTCCACGTCCTCGTCGAGCAGGCGCTCTTCCTCCTCGAGCGCGTCCTCGTCCATGCCTTCGTATAGGTGTTCGCACTCCTGGAAAGTGTAGAGGAACGACTCCGACGGGAGCTTGTCGCACTTGTACCAGTCATATGCGATGAAACGCCCGAAGATGATGATCAGCACCCAGCAGGTCATCGAAATGGCGCCCGACAGGCGCACATTACGAGGCGGCGTCGGATCCGCGTCCCAGGCTGCCTGCGAGGTCTGCACCTTGTAGTGGAACCAGAAGATGTTCGCCATCGCGATCAGGAGGAAGATCATCTTCAGGCGGAACCACATATCGTGGTAATAGAAGGTGGCCGGTTGCCGCCCAAACAGGGTGACGACCCCGGTGAACACCATCACGCCGAAGGCGATCATGGTGATCGGCAGGATGCGGTCATTCAGCTTGGAAAACGGCACGTTCCTGAACGCAACGCCCATCATCCGGAGGTCGATGATCCAGATCGTGCCTGCGAAGAACATCAGCGTCAGCACGTGCGTGCCTTCGAAGAGGTTCCAGAGGTTCTGCGAACCGTTCAGGGCCTGGGACCAGGAGAGGCCTTCCTCACCCTGCTTGCCGAGGTCGTATTGAAGCCATGCGAAGAAGTCGTGAAACAATCTGGTCTCTCCCCTTGGCGGTCCCGCAATTACGGTGACCCAGGCACTCATTCTGTGGCCTTGATATGGATCAAGGCTCTACTGGTTCGGCGGCGGTCCACCCGGCATCGGTTTCAGTGTCGTGTCCGGCTGTCCCATGTCACCGGCGACGTAGCGGTTATGGCAGACGACGCACGCCTGATACATGTCCGACCCGGCGTAGAAGAAGGCCACCTTGTCCCGCGCGAGAGCAGCTGCCTGCGCTTTCATTGCGGCGTCGTACAGCATGTGGGTCGCATCAACCCAGGCGCGATCATCATCGAGCGGCCGGCCGGGCAGCAGAAGCAGGTTGGTCGCCTCGGCGATCGAGAACGCGGCGCTCTCGGCGGCATGCCATCCGTCATCGTCGGTCGGGAAGAGCTCCTGAACTGTGTCGCCGATGATCCAGCCCTGGCGATGCCAGACGCCGAAAGCGTTGTAGTCGATCACATGGGCCATCAGATCGGCCATCGACACGTCGGTGCGGAAATCGGCCATCGTCGCGCCGCCCATGCCTTCGACAGCTGCGCCAGACGGCGTTGAGGTCGCAGGTGTGGATTGAGGCGAGCAGGCTGCCAGGAATAGCGCTGCAGCGAGCGCCGTGGACGAACGGATCATCACCACTCCCCTCGGGCGCTGCGGCCTGGACGGCGTGTTCGCCTGTCTCGACCAGCTGCGCAATTACTCCTCCATGAATAAACTAGACCGCCATGTGACGCTGCGCCATGGGCTAGGTGTCGCATGCCTTCGCCATTCAACGCCTCTGGTCGGCCATGTCCGTCGTTGCGGCGGGTCTTTCCAGCAGCGCCGGAATAGCTGTAGAGCCTAGGGAAATGGCGCGTCCAGACAGGACAGCTAAGGAGGGAAGCACGTGTTCAACCTAATGTCCCGTCGCTGCATGTTTGCCGCAAGCGCAGCATTGATGCTCGCGGCTTCAGCCGCCTGTCAGTCTATCCCGGCAAGTGTCGACCCATCGATCTCCTCGATCGTACCGGGCGAGGCTTCGGCGCTGGGCTTTGACCCCGCCAAGCTGGATGCGATCCGGACGGCGCTGAACGCCGACGTGCAGAGCGGCAAGATTCCCGGAGCCTACCTCCTGATCGGCCGCAAGGGCCAGGTCGCTTTCCAGCAGGGCTTCGGCGTCCAGGGTCCCGGCCAGACCACGCCGATGTCCGATGAAACCATCTTCCGCATCTTTTCGATGACCAAGCCTGTCGTCGCCGTCACGGCGATGACGCTGGTTGAGGAGGGCAAGCTCAATCTCGACGCGCCGGTCTCCGACTACCTCCCGGCATTCAAGGACATCAAGGTCTGGCAGAAGGACGGCGATCCGGTCCCGGCCACAAATCCGATGCTGATCCGTCATCTGACGAGCCACACGTCTGGAATCATCTATTCCTTCATTCAGCCGCAGCTGCCGATCTCCAAGGCGTGGCTCGCCGGCGGCGAGCAGCGTCAGGATCTCTCGGCAAAGGACTGGTCGGAGCAGGTTGTCGCCAAGCTGCCGATGGCCGCCGAACCTGGCGCCGCGTGGAACTACAGCCAGGGCCTTGATGTTCTTGGCGGCGTGATCGAGAAGATCACCGGGCAGACGCTCGAGCAGGCCATACGCGAGCGCGTCACCGGCCCACTCGGCATGACCGACACGGGCTTCATTCAGCCGAAGGACAAGGCCCCCCGCTTCGCCCAGTCGCAGAAGCAGGATGCGCTTTACTACGACTACACGATGGACCGGGTCCTCTTCGCAGGCGGCGGCGGCTTGTCGTCGACGGCCGAGGACTATCTCCGCTTCGTCCACATGCTTGCCAATGACGGCGAGTATCGCGGGGTGCGCATCCTCAAGCCGGAAACTGTCGATCTGATGATGATCGACCAGACCACCGCGGAAGTTCGTGGCAAGGGCCTGTTCTTTCCGGGCGCCGGCATGGGCTTCGGCCTTGGCGTGTCGCTGGTGATCGACGATACGAAGACAAAGACCACAGGCAACGGCACGTTCTCTTGGAACGGCATCGCCGGCACCGAATGGTGGTATGACCCGAAGAACGACGTGTTCATGGTATTCCTGATCCAGGACCGCGCGCTTCTCTCTGAGTATCAGAGGAAGAATCGCACCTGGATCTACGACGCGCTCATAAAGTAGGCGCTCGCAGAACTTCGAACCGGAAAGGACGGCTCCCAGGGAGCCGCCCTTTTTTGTATCGATCCAGCTTGGGGTCAGTCGCTCGCCGCCCGTGTATCCGCCATGTGCTGGTCCAGCAGGATGTTGGGCAGTGAATGATTGTGCGCGTGGCAGGACAAGGCGAACATGCGCGTGTCAGACGCCTTAAGCGAGAACTCTGCGAGCCACGGCCCGGAATAGGCGTCTGGATCTGTGAATGTGAGTTGATAGACCAACGCGTTCATCGACAGGCGCGTCTCGCACGCGATGATCCGCGCTTTCAAGCGTTGGGCCGGCAGGCGCCCCAGCGAGATGCGCGGCAAGCAGCGCTGTCGCTTACTCCGCAGGCGCAATCTGAGCAGGCGTCGCCAGCTCTTCCTGCGCCAGCTTGCGCTCCACGTCGCGGGGCGAGCCCGTGCGGCGGGCCAGTAGCGCGTAGGCGGCCGGCACGAGAACAAGCGTGACCAGCAT
>JBMOGP010000362.1:0-3716 GCA_049318285.1 Hyphomonadaceae bacterium | reverse complement strand
GGCTAGGCGTAGGTGGTCCAGTAACGCCACGCCATCAGCAAGCCGAGCGCGAGCACGCCGGCGAGGTAGATCGGCGTGCTCCATTTTCTCACATGGTGAAATGTCAGCGCCTGGCAGATTGCGAGCGCGATGAAGATCGGCCACGCGCGCACGAGGCCCGAGACATCGACAGCGCCCATCTGCCCAAGCACCTGCATCGGCGTCAGGCCCGCATAGGCGGCCGGCTTCAGGATGAGAACGGGCACGACGCCGGATAGCCACACGGTGACGATCGCTGCGAGGAACACGATCCCTTGCTTGATCCAGCCTGCCGGCCCCATCGGCTGTCGCGCAGCGCCGCTCAAAACGGCAGCTTGAAGCCGGGCAGCATGCCGCCGAGGCCACCGGTGGCCTGCTTCATGGCGTCTGCCATTGCATCATCGAGCTTGCGGCGTGCGTCAGAGTGCGCGGCCTTGACGAGGTCTTCCACCATTTCCCTGTCGCCCGGGTTCATGATGGATGGATCGATTGCGAGCGCGTGCAGCTCGCCCTTCCCCTTCAGCGTCACCTTGACCATGCCGCCGCCCGAGGAGCCCTCGGCCGTGATCTGCTCCATGCGCTCCTGCGCTTCCTGCAGGCGCTGCTGCATTTGCTGCGCCTGGCGCATGATGTCGGACAGGTCTTTCATTCGTCGTCCTCACGCTCGTCGGGATCGGGGATCATTTCCTCGGCCCGCTCACGCAGGCCGAAATCGACATGTATGACGTTGTGCTGCGGGGCGAGATCATCAAGGTCGTCGGCCTGCTCTGCGTCGTCAACACGCAGCACCTGGGCGCCGGGAAAAAGCCGCAGCGCCTCGGCGATACGCGGGATGGCCGCGGCGGACTGCAGCTTTTCCGTGCCGCGGCGTGTCCGACGTTCCTTGACGCTTTCGGCCGAGCCGTCGGTGGACTGCAACACCTCCCATTCGACGCCGGTGACGTCTTCGAGCCAGTCCTTGATGCGCTGCGAAAGGTTGTTCGGTGCGTTCGGCGCGGCTGTGTAGCGAAAGTGACCGAAGTCGATCTCTGCCGGGCGCACAAAGCGCTCGATCTCGTACTTGAGCGCAATCTCGCGGCGCGCGTCGAGTTCGGCGACGATTTCGCGGAGAGACGACAGTCGGACAACCTCGCCATGGTCGTCCTCGCGAGATGGAGGGGGCACGGCAACCGGCCTGGTCGGCGACGGCAGGGGCGCAGCGGCGGTGGGGGCGTCGGCGCGCTCGGGCGCGCGTGACGGTTCAGGGTGGAACTTTGGGCCGGGCACGGCGGTCCCGCCCGCTAGCATCCGCGCCGCGTCTTCAGGAGACGGGAGGCCAGTGACAGCGGCAAGGCGCAGCACCACCATCTGCGCAGCCGATGGCGGATCGGGCGCGCGGGCGCAATCCTCGAAGCCCTGCAACAGCAACCGCCACATGCGGGCGGACTGCGCGGGCGAGACCTGCCCCGCCATCGCGACAATGCGCTTGCCCCATTCGGACGGGCCAGAAAAAACGTACCCATCCTTCAGGGCCTGCGCGCGTGAGACTTCGACGACCACATCCATCAGATCTTTGATCAGAACGGGTGCGTCGGCTCCCTGATCCAGAAGCGCGATCGCCTCGTTCAGTGCGGACTTGTGATCGGCGACAATGATGCGGTCCATCAGGTCGAGCACGCGCGAGCGGTCTGCGAGGCCGAGCATGTCGCGGACCTGTTCGGCGGTGACCTGCCTGGCCCCGCCCTCACCGGCGCCCTGCACGATCGCCTGGTCGAGGATGGAGAGGCCATCGCGGGCAGAGCCTTCGGCGGCGCGGGCGATAAGCGCGAGCGCCTCCGGCGCCACATTGGCGCCCTCCTTCGCACTGATGTTGGCGAGGTGATCGGCGAGCGCTTCAGGCGAGAAGCGCTGCAGATTGAACCGCTGGCAACGCGACAGCACGGTGACGGGGACTTTCCGGATCTCGGTCGTTGCGAAGATGAACTTCACATGCGGCGGCGGCTCTTCCAGCGTCTTCAGCAGCGCGTTGAATGCGGCAGTCGAGAGCATGTGCACTTCGTCGATGATGTAGACCTTGTAGCGCGCATTGACCGGCGCGTATCGCGAGCCGCTCAACAGGTCGCGCATGTTGTCGATGCCAGTGTTGGAGGCCGCGTCGAGTTCGAGCACGTCGGGGTGGCGGCCTTCCATGATGGCTGCGCAGTGCACGCCTGGCGGGTCGAGCTGCATCGACGGCTGGCGGACATCGGCTGTTTCGTAGTTCAGCGCCCTCGCCAGCAGGCGCGCCGTTGTCGTCTTGCCGACGCCGCGGACGCCGGTGAGCATGAAGGCGTGCGCGATGCGACCGGTGCGGAATGCATTGGTGAGCGTGCGGACCATGGCCTCCTGCCCGACAAGGTCCTCGAAGCGGGTCGGACGGTACTTGCGGGCGAGCACCTGATAGGCGGGGGGACCGAGCGGAACATCATCGCCGAACATGGACGCGGTAAGCGTGTCGCGGGGTTCCGCAACATCATCCACAGGCCCATCTTCGGGCGGTTTCGGAGGCTTCTTGGTCGCCATGGGGACTATATGGCCCACAAGCAGCGGAATCGCCAACCTACCGGCGCCAACCTCCGGAATCTGTTGTGGAATGAGATGGCGTGAGGTGCAGACTGGCCACGACCCGAGCTAAACTCGTTACGGCTGCTTCCTTCCGGACCTGACCGGGTTGGCGAACCGCCCGTCCGCGACCAGCCTGCACTTTCCTTATAGGAAGTCAGGCGCCACCCTGCAATGTTCGAGGTGGATGAGTCGTTGGGGGACGCCTTTGCTGGTTGTGGAACTATCGCGTGTGAGACCGGGGGCGAGCGTGCTGTCCGTCCTCCCGGCTGAGCTCGGAGCACTGGCTGCATGAGCCACAACGTCTTCATCTCTTTCGCACGCGGCGACCGGGAGCTGGCGGCGTATCTTGCCCGCAAGCTCGATGAGCGGGGGGTTTCAGTCTGGTATGACGCCAAGCTGGCGGCGGAGGTCAGCAGCTTGGCCGAGGTCGATGCAGCCATTCGGGAAGCCGAAGTCGTGGCCCTGCTCTTCTCTCAGGAATGCAATCGGACCGACCAGATGCGCCGGCAGGCAGCGCTGGCAGATTCGCTCGGCAAGCCTGTCGTGCCTTTCCTGACCGAGCAGGGTCAGCCCAGGGGGCGCTATCTGCATCTGCTGGCCGACCGCAACTGGATCCAGGCGCATCCCGAGCCCATGACGCGCGTCGATGAGCTGGCGGACCTGCTGGCGCGGCTTGCCGGCAAGCTGGCGGTTCTCCCGACCCGGCCCTCGCCCCCCGCTGGGTCATTGAAGGAGGAGGAGCGCCGGCTCGATGCGGCGATCGGCGCGATGATTCGCGAGGCGGTCGATCCCGTACACGCACCTCCGATGCAAGCGAGCGCCTATGTGGGCCCGACAGATGGGCATGGCAGGCCTGTGCAGCGCCTGAGCGGCGCGGCGCGGAAGCTGCTGACCGGGCTGACGCTGGGCGCCTATGGCGTGGTGGCGCAACGGCGTGCAATAGAGCGCTTCCGAGGCAATATCAGGAAGCTTTAGTGCCCCCCTTGCAAGAGCCCCTGTCACGCGCCGCCGCCGACATACCGCTGGTTCCCACAGGGCTCGACCGCGCCGCCCATCACCGGCGTGACAAGGCGTGGCTGGATGCCGCGATCGCGTCCGACAGCGCGCAGATCCTG
>JBMOGP010000361.1:0-3728 GCA_049318285.1 Hyphomonadaceae bacterium | reverse complement strand
TGGAATTGGAGTAGTTCCACCTGTCGCCCGGCGAGAAGACAAGCGGCGCCTGCGCGAGCGCTTCGCAGAAGGATTTGAGGTCTCCCTTCCAGCTTGAGTAGTCGAGCTTGCGCTGGCGATAGAGTGCATCGACCGGGGTCTGGATGATGAAGGAATAGGTGAGGCCCGATGTATGCAGGAACAGGTCGCGGACGGTCATTGCCCGTGCCGGCTTGTGCAGCTGGCCATCCTCGCCCATCACCATGACGTCCTGGAACTCAGGGATGTAGCGATAGACTTCGTGATCGAGGCGCAACGCACCCTCCTCGAACAGCATCATCGCCGCGACCGACGTTATGGGCTTGGTCATCGAGTAGATGCGATAGATCGTGTCCGCATCGATTGGCCGGCCGCCACCCATTTCGGTGGTCCCCTGAAAGGACAGGTGCGCCACCTGCCCGCCCCGCGCCACCAGAGCAGCGACGCAGGGCAGCTTCCGCTTCTCGATATAGGTGTCGAAATAGGCCGGAATGCGCTTGAGCCGTTCGGCATTGAGCCCGGCCTCAGCCGGATCGACCTGCTCAATCGCACCCATGTGAACTCCCTGATTGCTTTGCAGCCGTTTTAGCGCGCAAGTCGGCTCGTGCATACCTTCGCCCGTGGCTGCTTTCGGGCTCCATGTTGTCGGTGATGCCGAGCGGCGCGCCGAACCGGCGCAAACAGCGCATGAGTGGAACACTCGGCCGCAACCTGACGGCAGATCCTCGAAGCTGCCGTCCAGTGCACCGGCGCGTCTGGCTCTGGCACCGTAACCAACATCCGTGTCGAAGAAAATGTGTCGTGGACGCTGCAGGCGATGCGCGGGGATCTGATCGCGCGGCAGAGGCTGCGCCTGGACAAGAAGATCGCGGCGACGCGCTGAGCCGGCTCCGTATTCAACCTCCGCAAGAATTTGACAGGGTCCGAGCAGCAGCCGTTGCAGCGCCTCGTCCGGATTGACGCGTCGGACCGGGCTGTGTGAAGGCTGCCCCAGCCGCAGCCAATGGCAGCCGTACCGACAACGTGAAGTCTCCGGGCAGAGACTCGGCCCCTTCCGGTGCGGTACAAGAAACGCTGGATTTCCGGACGTTACATGAGCGTTACGCCCACCGAACCGAACTCGCCGCTCGATCCTGCGACCACTGCGGAGATCGCACGCGTGCGGGCGTCAGGGTTACTCGGCCAGTCAGGACGGCTGCTCGAGCTGTTCGACTTTCTTGCGCAGCGCTCGGCTGACGGCCGCCCGCCGAAAGAGGCAGAAATTGCCCTTGCCGTGTTCGGGAAGAGCGACGCCGAGGCGATGCGCGATGATCCTGTTGCGCGGGTCTACATCCACCGGCTGCGCAAGCGGCTCGACGAGTTCTACTTGCGCAACGGGACGCCTGCGGGCGTGCGCCTGGACATTCCGAAGGGCGACTATCGGATTGCAGGCATCAACCCGAACGCCGCCGATCCAGCTGACGCGGAGACACCCGCTGCAGTCGAGATGGTGGAAGCCCCTGCCCGGCGCAAGATGAACTGGGGGATGATCGCCGCCTGCGTTGCCGTTCTGGCGATCGGCGGGAATATCGTGGCGTGGAGCATGCTGGCGGGGCGGCCGGCAGGCGCCGAGCAACGGCTTGCCGATACGGGTCTCTGGAGCGAGATCGCGGCCAGCAACCGGCCGCTGCTGATCGTGGTCGGGGACTACTACATGTTCGGCGAGTACGAGGATCGCGTGGTGCTGAAGCGCCTGATCCGCGACTTTGCGATCAACAACAAGGAAGACCTCGTCTCCGCCCAGCGTGGAGATCCGGACAGCATCGAGACCTATTCCGACGTCGCCATGCAATACCTGCCTGCATCAGCGGCGTTTGCTCTGGCTGACCTTGCGCCCCTGCTGCGCGAGGGGCGGGATGTTCAGGTGACGCTGGCGTCGGAGCTGACGCCGGACAGAATGAAGACGAACGACATCATCTATGTTGGCCTGCTGAGCGGTCTTGGGCCATTGCGCGATCCGGTATTCTCGTCATCGCGGTTTGCACTGGGCGAAAGCTACGACCAGATCGTGGACCGAAAGTCGGGCAAGACTTACACCAGCGAGGCTTTTCTGGCGGCACCCGGCGACCAGATGTATCGTGACTATGGATTCTTCTCGTCATTCGCCGGGCCGACCGGAAATCGCATCGCCATTCTCTCCGGCTCACGCGACACGGCTGTGATGGGTGTGGCCGAGGCCGTTACGCAACTGGACCGGCTGGCGCGCGTCGTGCGCAAGACACCTTCCAAAGGAGACTTCGAGGCGCTGTTCGAGGTCAAGGGCCAGAAGCATGTAAACCTCGAGGCTCAGGTGGTGGCGTCCTATCCGCTTGATGGCGAGGCGATCTGGTCTGGCGACCGCGCCAACACGGCATCCTATCCGGAGAAGTAGGTCGCGAATTTGCGACCCATGCTGCGGGGCGCAGGGGTCCGGCTCGGATGGGGCGCGAGCGCCGGCCGGGCGGGCGGGCGCCGAATGGTTCCTTTTCCGTCCTTCGAGCAGCTCAGAATGAGTGGAACAGGATGTACGCGCTGCCTGCACGCCTGCGATCAGGCTGCGCGTTCGAAGATGGCGGCAATGCCCTGGCCGCCGCCGATGCACATGGTTTCGAGCCCGTAGCGGGCTTCGCGGCGCTGGAGTTCGTTCATCAGGTTGGCGAGGATGCGCCCCCCTGTGGCGCCGATGGGATGGCCAAGCGAGATGCCGGAGCCGTTGACATTAAGCTTGTCAGCGTCGTTCCAGCCCCAGCCTTTCAGAACCGCCAGGACTTGCGGGGCGAAGGCTTCGTTGAGTTCGACAAGGTCGATGTCCTTCCATTTAAGGCCGGTGCGGGCGAAGAGGCGCTCAACGGCGGGGACCGGACCGATGCCCATGCGGGACGGCTCGACGCCGGCGGCGGCCCAGCCGACAAACCACCCCATCGGCTCGAGGCCGAGTTCTTCGAGCTTGTCTTCTGCGACAACCAGGCAGGCGGCTGCCGCATCGTTCTGTTGCGAGGCGTTTCCGGCGGTAACCACCCCGCCCTTCTCGATGGGCTTCAGAGCCCCGAGAGATGCTGCTGTGGCGTCGCCGCGGACACCTTCGTCCATCTTGAAGATGATCGGGTCACCCTTTTTCTGCGGGACGGCGACGGGGACGAGCTCGTTGTCGAACTTTCCCGCCTTCCAGGCGGCAGCGGCGCGTTGCTGGCTACGGGCGGCATACGCGTCACACTCCTCGCGGCCAATCTGGTAGTCCTTGGCGAGGTTCTCGGCGGTCTCGATCATACCGGTGATGACGCCGAAGCGGGAGATTGGCTGGCTCATCACGCGGCCGCGTTGCAGGCGATCGTGCATCGTGACAGAGCCGGCGCGGGCGCCGGAGCGCATGTCTGTCGAATAGTATTCGACGTTGGTCATGCTTTCGACGCCGCCGGCGACGACGACGTCGGCCGCGCCCGTCTGCACGAACATGGCGGCGTCGATGATGGACTGCAGCCCGGAGCCGCAGCGGCGGTCGAGCTGATAGCCTGGTACGGAAATGGGGAGATCAGCGGCAAGCGCGGACCAGCGGGCAACGCAGGGTGCCTCACCTGACGGGTAACCCTGCGCGAACACGACATCGTCAATCCGCTCAGGATCGATCTTCGTGCGCTCGACGAGGGCCTTGAGTATCACCGCGCCGAGATCGCCCGCCTGCATCGGGGCGAGCG
>JBMOGP010000360.1:0-3735 GCA_049318285.1 Hyphomonadaceae bacterium | reverse complement strand
TCTCGATCAGGCCCGTCCGCGTGTTCAGTTCGCCACGCGCTGCGGCCGTGTAGCCTGCAGCTTGCAGTGCGGGCAGGGCGTCCAGCTGTCCGCCATCGATGCGGACGCCGCTGGTTGCAAGCGTCAGTATCCCCTGCGACCACCTCAGCTGAACCGGCGCCGCCACTTGCGCGGCTTGTCCTGAGGGCCATTTCACGTCGCGGATGGTGGCCTCGCCGCGCCATGCCACGCCGCCAATTCCCCACGACAGCATGCCGGCCGCATCGGCCTTGCCAGCCATGGCATCGGCGATTCGCGCCAGGTCGAGCCCGGTCACGCGCGTTGCGACCTCCCTTGGCGGCATCCATGTCGCAAAGTCATAGTCACCCTTTATCTCGACTGCGCCGAGGGGCGCGGCGAGACGTACAATCGTCGGCGCGCGTGACAGGGTGGCAAGGTCAGCCCTGGCGTCGAGCGTGATCGTGTCACCGGTGCGTTGCGCCATGGCCTCCAGCAGCGGCCAGCCGCCAGCATCAATGCTTGCGGCCAGTCTCGCCGTAGCGCCAGCACGCGACATGCTGCCCCGCGCTGCAGTCTTGCCGCCGAAGTCGAGCGCGCCTGCGCCACTGAAACTGTCGGGCGTGCCCGCAATGCTGCCGGTGAACGCAATGTCCTTATCAGCTGGCGACTGCAGCACGGCGGCAAGCAGCCCGTCGGATGGCCCGGTCAGGGTCGCCGCCGCCTTGAGTGCGCCGGCGGCCGACCATTCGGCCGAGATGTTGGCCGCATCCGCCGGCCCCGCGACCGGGGCAAGCGTCATGCGTGCAAAACCAGATCCGTCACGCGGCCGGGCGACGCCGCCATCGATGCGGTAGCGCGCAGCAATGCCGATCACCGGTTCGGCAAGCCGAAGGTCGCCGACCAAGAAGGCGTTCAGCCGCAGCCCGATGTCCGGCCCGGGGGCTTCCGCGTCGAGCATGGCGAGGATTGGCTGGCGCAGCACATCGACGGTCCGGATCTCGATCGTGCTGATGTCAAGATCGCCGCCAAACAGCGCTGTCGGCGTCCATTCAATCCTGGCGTCGCGCGCACGAAGCCAGACGCCCTCGTCGTCCACCAGCGCGATGTCGGCCAGCGTCGCAGCGTTCAGCGGATCGCCCTGCAGGCCCGACAGGCGCAGCGTGCCGAACGGCCCCACGCGCCGTCCGTCGATCTGCGACAGGATGAAGGCCCGGCCGCCATCGCTGGTAATCCAGAAGCGCAGCACAACCGCGGCTGCCACAACTGCAAGCGTTGCGAACATCAAAGCCAGGGCGATGCGGAGCCAGAGCGGGTATCGCTTGCGTTTCGCGCGTTCCATCAGAAGGCCTGTCCGATGGAGATATAGACCTGGAAGTCGCCCGCGCCTTCGACATTGCTCAGCGGCACTGCAAGATCCGCCCGCAGCGGGCCGAATGCCGTGTAGTAGCGAAGCCCGAGGCCGGCGCCGAATTTCATGTCGTCGATTGGCGGTTCGACATTGGAGCCAGCCGCGCCGGCGTCGATGAAGGCGACATAGCCCAGCGTGTCGCTGGCGCGGTAGCGAAGCTCGAAACTCGTCTCGATCAGCGAGCGTCCGGTGATAAGGCCAGTGGCGTCGCGCGGGGCAAGCGACTGGTACGCATAGCCGCGCACCGATCCGCCGCCGCCTGCAAAGAAAGCGCGGTCAGGCGGCGCGCCGCTCGGTCCGGCGATCGTGCCGACCTTGCCACGAATGGCGCCGACGAGATTGTCCGTGCCGAAATCCGAATAGGCGGACGCTTCTGCCGTCATCCGTGCAAACGCGATATTGGTGTCGCCCCAGGTGAAGCCGGGCTCGAACATGACGCGGCCGCGAATGCCGTTCACCGGATCGAGAATGTCGCGCACACCGACATACTCCGCCGTGCCTGTCCCCGACAGGATGAACAGGTCGCGCCGGTTGAGGGCCACAAAGCGTTCGGATGCTTCGAGCACGCTGGCATAGCCCGCTTCGAGGCCGATCGAGGCCCGCACGCGCCGCGAGATCTGCTCGGTAAGCGTCGCCGAGACGTTGGCGCCCGACTGGTCGAATGCGTCCGTCTCGAAGTCCTCGACCTCGCCGCTCACGTCCAGGATACGCCCATACTTGCCGATATGGGGCAGGCGATAGGTCGTCTTCACGCGGCGTTCGAGTGTCGCGAGCAGGCCCGACACCGTCAGTGAATCGGCCCAGCCGCTGAAATTGCGCAGCTCCCACTCGGCGTCGAGACCAACGCCTTCGCTGCTCGACACGGACGCGCCGAGTGCAACGGTCTGGCGCTCGCGCTCTGTCAGCTCCACGATCACGTCGCGCGTGGCGACACCGTTTGCATCGGGCGCCGCGCCATCGGCAAGGCGCACCGCTGTGGCGGCGAAGAGACCCGTCTCGGCAAGCCGGCCACGAAACGCATCCATTCGTGCTGGCGTCACGCGCTCACCCTGTTGCCAGGGGCGCAGGCTGGCGATGAATTCCTCACGTGTCGCATCGAGGCCCGTCACCGAGAGCCCCCCGAATGATGCGCGCAGGCCGGGCCGCAGCCGGAATTCGAGTGCGACCGAGCCTGCGCCTGCGTCCGCCAGCGCATCGACCGGGTCGGCGCTCGCATCGGGGTAGCCTGCGGCGCGCAGGCGCCGCACCAGCGCGTCCCCCATCTCGATCACGGGTTGTGCGCGCGCCGGTGCACCGGCGGTGATCGGTTCGAGCAGGCTGTCGATCTCGGCCTGCGTCGTCTCATCGGGGGCTGCGCCGAGGTAAGCCACGCGCCGGCTGGCAAAGACGAACAATGGTCCTGCCCTCACGCGAACGCCGCGCGTGAACGTCGTCTCGCCGCTGGCAAAATCAGCAACCTCGGCCTGATAGTAGCCCTCGCTTTCGAGCAGGGTGGAGACGATCGCCGCTGCACGCGCCGCCTGCCGGCGCGCCTCGAACAGCGTTGCGGGAACCAGCTCCTCGCGCTGCAGAACCTTCAGCGCATCATTGAGCCCTGGCGGAAGGCCCTCCACAGGAACCCGTCCGGGCCCGGACGATCCGCCGGAGGCATCCTCCATGGGGTCCTGATTTTCCAGGTCCTGCGCCGCCGCCGGTTGCGTCAGCGCGACGCACAGGGCCAGCACCAGGCCCCAAAGGACCCGGCCGGCTCGACTGCGCTGTCGTCCGCGGCACGCCATCTACCCACTCAAATCCGGAACCGTCGCAGGTCCCGCGTCCACATAGCTCGCCCGGCCGCCGCGACCCGTCAGGATCGAAGCAAACATCACGCCGCGGCATTCTCATGGCGGCGCGTGCGGCCACCTTGTTGGCGAGCCACTTGCGGGGGATTGTCGCCAGGCTTCAGGCCGCAGCGAAATAGCCGGCCAGAAGCCGGTAATATATCCGGCAAAGCGTTTCGATTTCGTCGACCGGGATGTGTTCGTCGACCTTGTGCGCCATTTCATTTCGTACACCCAGTTCAGCAACCGGGCAGACGTCCTTGATGTAGCGCGCATCCGACGTGCCGCCGCCGGTGGTAAGGTCCGGTTTACGACCTGTCTCCGCCTCGACCGCAGCAATGATCAGCTCGGTCAGCCTGCCGGGCGTGGTGTAGAACGCCTCGCCCGTCACGCGCATCTCGAGGGAAAGGTGGACGCCATCGCGGCCGCTGCCGATGAGTTGCTCGAGGCGCGCCATGAGATCGGCGCCGGTATGGTTCGGGTTGAACCGGATGTTGAACTTCGCCA
>JBMOGP010000359.1:0-3747 GCA_049318285.1 Hyphomonadaceae bacterium | reverse complement strand
GACACGCCCAGCATGTGCGGGATCGTCCGCACAAAGCCGAAATTCGTGCCTGACGCCATCAGCATGAGATTGTTCGGCCCCGGCGTGATCGAGGACACGAAGGCGAAGGCCATGAGGGCGGTGAGGAGTTCGGCGGTCAACATTTCGCAACAATACGGCGGTCTGGCTCGAATGTGCTTGCGTTCTGGCGCTTGGGTCAGCCAGTTTCACAATCGATGACGAAGCTGGATGACATCAACCGCAGAATCTTGCGCGAGCTGGAGCAGGATGGCCGGATCACCAATGCCGACCTCGCTGTGAAGGTCGGCCTGTCAGCGTCAGCGTGCCTGCGCCGTGTGCAGGAGCTCGAGCGGGAAGGGGTGATTGCGGGCTATCGCGCTGTGGTGAACCGCGCCGCGACGGGCGGCGGCTTTACCGCTTATGTCGCTGTTGGCCTGTCCGAGCATCACAAGCGTAACCAGCGCAATTTCGAGAAGGCAATGTCGGCCGCGCCGCAGGTTCGCGAGTGCCACAACGTGACCGGCGCGATCGAATACATCCTGCGCGTGGAGGTGGAGGATCTTGCCGCCTACAAGCACTTCCACACGGAGGTGCTGGGGCAGGTGCCGGAAGTGGCGGCGATCACCAGCTACATCGTCATGGGCTCGCCCAAGGACGAGCGGGGCTAGCGCTGCTTTTGCACGAATTCTGACTTCAGCTTGATCGTGCCGAGGCCATCGATCCTGCAGTCGTTGTCATGATCCTCGTCGACAAGCCGGATCCGCTTGACCCTGGCGCCCTGCTTCACGACCCGCGAGGAAGCCTTGAACTTCAGGTCCTTGGTCAATGTGCCCGTACCGCCGTCCTCGCGAACATTGCCGCAGGCATCCTTGTCGACGCGCGGGCCGCCGCCTGCGGGTACAGGTTCCGGCGACCATGCACGGGCGCACTCTGGATACGCCAGCATGGCGCCATCCTGTTATGTCAGAACGGCGGCGCAGGCCGGGCAGGGTGACAGGCTGTCCCCAGGGCTAGGCCTCGACCGCCGCGCGGGAGTTGCGCTTGCGGTCGTTCGGATCCAGCCAGACCTTGCGCAGGCGGATGTTCTCCGGCGTCACTTCGACCAGTTCGTCGTCCTGGATGTAGGCCAGCGCCTTTTCCAGCGTCATGCGGATCGGCGTGGTGAGCCGCACCGCTTCATCCGTGCCGGAGGCGCGCACGTTGGTGAGCTTCTTGCCCTTCAGCACGTTCACTTCGAGATCGTTGCCGCGCGTGTGCTCGCCGATAATCATGCCCTCATAGACCTTGATGCCCGGCTCGATCATCATCGGACCGCGGTCCTCGAGGTTCCACAGCGCGAACGCCACGCTCTCGCCGGCGCCGTTCGAGATCAGAACGCCGGTGTGGCGACCTTTGATCTCGCCCTTGTAAGGGGCATATTGATTGAAGAGGCGGTTCATCACGGCCGTGCCGCGCGTGTCCGACAGCAGCTCGCCCTGATAGCCGATCAGGCCGCGCGTCGGCGCGTGGAAGACGAGGCGCGTGCGGCCGACGCCCGACGGGCGCATGTCCATCATGTCGGCGCGGCGCTCGGAGAGTTTCGAGACGATGACGCCGGTGTGTTCATCATCGACGTCGATCACGACTTCCTCGATCGGCTCGCGAATCTCGCCAGTCAGTTCGTCCTTCTGCATCACCACCTTGGGCCGCGACACGCCAAGCTCGAAGCCTTCGCGGCGCATGGTTTCGATCAGAACGGCAAGTTGCAGTTCGCCGCGGCCTGCGACTTCGAACGCGTCCGAATCCGGCGCGCGCGAGATCTTGAGCGCGACATTGCCTTCAGCTTCCTTCAGCAGGCGATCCCAGATCACGCGGCTGGTGACCTTCTTGCCTTCGGTGCCGGCGAGCGGGCTGTCATTGACGCGGAACGTCATCGCCAGCGTCGGCGGGTCGATCGGCTGGGCGGTCATGGCTTCGGTGACCGCCGGATCGCAAATCGTGTCGGCGACGGTGGCTTTTGTCAGGCCAGAGATCGAGACGATGTCGCCGGCCTTGCCCTCGTCGATCGGGGAGCGCACGAGGCCGCGATAGGCGAGCACTTTCGAGATACGGCCGGTTTCGATCACTTCGCCGGTGCGCGAGAGAACCTTGACGGTCTGGTTGGGCTTCACCGAGCCTGAGTCGACGCGACCGGTGAGGATGCGGCCGAGGAAGGGATCGGAGCCGATCGTTGTGCCGAGCATGCGGAAAGGGCCGTTGTCGACGCGCGGCGGCGGCACATGCTTCAGCACGGTCTCGAACAGCGCGGCCATGTTGTCGGTTTTCTTCGCCGGGTCGGTACTCATCCAGCCGTTCTTGGCCGAGCCGTAGATGATCGGGAAATCGAGTTGCTCGTCGGTCGCGTCGAGGTTGGCGAACAGGTCGAAGACTTCGTTGACGACCTCGACGTGGCGCTCTTCCGGCTTGTCGATCTTGTTGATGCACACGATGGGGCGCAGGCCGACCTTCAGCGCCTTGGAGACCACGAACTTGGTCTGCGGCATCGGGCCTTCGGCCGCGTCGACAAGAACGATCGCGCCGTCGACCATGTTGAGGATGCGCTCTACCTCGCCGCCGAAGTCGGCGTGGCCGGGCGTGTCGACGATGTTGATGCGGATGTCGTTCCAGACGACAGAGGTGGCTTTCGCCAGGATCGTGATGCCGCGCTCACGTTCGAGGTCGTTCGAATCCATCATCCGTTCGGACGTGGCTTCGTTGTCGCGGAAAGAGCCTGACTGTTTGAGCAGGCAATCGACCAGGGTCGTCTTGCCGTGGTCGACGTGGGCGATAATGGCGATGTTGCGCAGTTGCATGGGTGCGTCGTTTCGGGTCTGGGCCGGGGGAGGGGCTGGATTTGGCGCGGCAATACAGGGCTTTTGTGAAGAAAGCGAGCGCGGACGGCGCCGAAGGCGGCCTCGGGCTTCCAGAGCAGCCCGTAAACCACACTTTCGGGCTGATTCAGACCGAAGTGCGGGCTTTGCAGGTGTTTCGCGAGGGGCCCCTCCCGTCCGGTATCACGCCCGTCCGGCATGAGGCGTCCCGCCGGTCAGCGGCGCGCCGATCAGCGACAGCCGCTGCGTGATGTTGTTGCCGCACCAGCCACAGGCCGCTACGGCGGTCAGCTGCGTCCGGGGTCGTCCCGCGCAGGCATCAGGCGTTCACGATCCTTGGGGGTCAGGCTCTCTGCCTGTCCGAACAGCGCGATCTCACCGAACGGGAGCCTGGCCGGTTCCTGGTGCGCCTTCACGATGACGGGACCGATGCCTGCGCGCAGGCCGGGGCATGCGATTGGCCTATATCAATGCTTTCGGTCAGGACGTTGTGCTATGTATGGAGCGCGTGTTCTGCGCGGATTTCCCGGAAGATGAGCCGATGAAACCGAAACTGGCCTCCGCTGTCCTGGCCTTCCTCGCGCTGGCCGCCTGCAACGCGCAGCCGGCCAGGCCGGTTGCGCAGGCCGCCGACCCGCTGGTCGCCGACGGGCGTGCGATTGCGGAGCGTGAGTGCGCCGGATGCCATGCGCTCGACCAGTCTGCCACAAGCCCGCGCGCCGGCGCGCCGCCCATGCGCGAGATGCTTGCGCGCTATCAGGCCGATGCGCTGGCGAACGACCTGATCACAGGGATACGTGTGGGGCATCAGGACATGCCCGCGTTCGACTTCGATGTGCGGACCGCTGATGCGCTGATCGCCTACCTGCAATCCCTGCGCGCCAGTTAGCTGTCAGCC
>JBMOGP010000358.1:0-3752 GCA_049318285.1 Hyphomonadaceae bacterium | reverse complement strand
CCGGCACGAGCTGCAGCCCGCCCCCAACGGCGGCATGATAGTCGATCCAGGCGCCTGCCGTGTCGCGCTCGCGGAAGAAGGCGCTCTTGTGCGTGGCAACCTGCGCAGCGAGGCTGGCATCCGCAATGGCACGCCCCGCGACGCCGTTGGCGTGGAGCCGCTCCAGATCGTACCAGTGACGCGCCTTGTGATCTCCGACGGGATCGGCACTCCGGCAGAAGACGTGCACCGCTGTCGCCTTCTCCCAGAACGTCCGTTCGGCCTTCATGACCCTGGGCCGGGCCGTCGGAAGGTCGATGTCCAGACGTGCCGCCGCGCTGCCGCAGGCGATATCATGGACGTCGGCAGGTTCCCCCGTGGCGCGAGCGCCAAATTCCAGAAGCACGGCGGATTTGACCTGCCCATAATCCTGTTCGGCATAACGGATGCTGAGATTGCAGCCATCGAGCTCGACCATCGCCTCGGCCCCATCCCGCTCCAGCCGCGCCTGAATGATAGGTGCGACTGTGCCGCTGACCCAGGCAGGGAGCCGCTCGTTGCGTATGGCCTCGCTGACCCGCCGGATCTGGCTGCGCGTCTCCGGGATGTCGAGCACCTCGCCGCCATCTCCTTGCGGCAAGAGGTCCGCGGCCAGTTCCCGGATGTCATGGGTCAGGTCGACGTCTTCGGAGAACCGCTCGATCAGGCGGTGAGCTTTCGACAAGGAGGTGCCGCCCTTGAAGACGAGGTGCGCGCCAACGGGGTCCTCGAAGAGAGCCCGCAGCGCCCACACGACCCAGACGTCCTTCTCCAGCAGGGTGGCGGTCCGGCCGACGCGTGCGACGGCGGCCTGGAAGAAGTCTGCCCTATCCCGCGCGCTGAGACTGAAGATGCTGTCCGGCATAGGCTGCTTCGCTTACTGCCGCCGCCATCCAGGTCGGCATGCCCGCCGCGCGTCGCGCGAGGGTCCGCCGCTCGGCTGGTTTGAGCGTGAGAAGCATGGCTCTGGCTTGTTCAACACCATCCGGTCCCAACCATTCGATCGCCCGCAGCAGTCTCTCATGGCGCGCGTTCTCGGCCAATGGAGGAGCGTGGCGCAACTCGATTGTCTCGCCTGACACCTTGAGCGTGCGAGTCCGTCCGCTTGTCACGTAGGTCCGGCGCAAAGGCACCTGCGTCGTCAGGCCAAAGGCGTTGGCGACAGCAGCGCCTGCAGGCGCGATCTGTTCGCCCTTCAGACGGGCGATAGCTTCCATCGCCTCCCCTGCATTTGGCGGCAGCAGCCCGAACCGGCTTTCCAGGGGAACGGCGTAGAAGCCCCGCGACACGCGCACGAGCTTCTTCCGTCGGACAAGGCGCGCCAGGGCCTGGTCTACGGCGGCGCGATTGCCGAGGTGAAGCAGCTGCTTGGCGCAGACGGGCTCGCCCCGCTTGCGCGGCTTCAGGAACTCAAGAATGGCCTTCGACACCGTCATCTGACGTCTCCATAGTGTCAGATATATAGCTTATCTTCTGACACTTATCCACGCGAAAGACGAAAATACCGTTGAAATTGGCTGCTTTCCTTCAGGCCGCTGATTCCAGCCGGATTTCACCAGCATCGTGCTGGCCGCGCCCGGCATCCCGGCGGCCCATGACGAAGTCTGCCGCCTTGGACGCCATCGAGGCTGCCTGGAAAATCGCCCGGTTGTCGCCTTTGAGGACCTCAAGCCAGGCGCCGAGATAGTCCGCATGGCGCACGGTCGGTGTCACCCCGAGTTCAGCGCACAGGAAGGCAGAGCAAAGCTCTGCAACCAGCTCCTCGCGCGCATAAGCTTCACCGCCGAAACGGCCCGAGAAGTTCCGGTTGAGACGCGATACGTGGCCAGAATGATGACCGAGCTCGTGCAGCACCGTCCGGTACCAGTTGATCGGCTCGAAATAGGCCTGCTGCGGTGGGACCTGGATGAAGTCGTGGCTCGGGGAATAGAACGCCATCTCGCCACCAATGCGAATGTCCGCCCCGGTCGCCGCAATGACTGCTTCGACGTGAGGCAAGATTTCTGTATTCCAGAAGCACGGCGGATTTGACCTGCCCATAATCCTGTTCGGCATAACGGATGCTGAGATTGCAGCCATCGAGCTCGACCATCGCCTCGGCCCCATCCCGCTCCAGCCGCGCCTGAATGATAGGTGCGACTGTGCCGCTGACCCAGGCAGGGAGCCGCTCGTTGCGTATGGCCTCGCTGACCCGCCGGATCTGGCTGCGCGTCTCCGGGATGTCGAGCACCTCGCCGCCATCTCCTTGCGGCAAGAGGTCCGCGGCCAGTTCCCGGATGTCATGGGTCAGGTCGACGTCTTCGGAGAACCGCTCGATCAGGCGGTGAGCTTTCGACAAGGAGGTGCCGCCCTTGAAGACGAGGTGCGCGCCAACGGGGTCCTCGAAGAGAGCCCGCAGCGCCCACACGACCCAGACGTCCTTCTCCAGCAGGGTGGCGGTCCGGCCGACGCGTGCGACGGCGGCCTGGAAGAAGTCTGCCCTATCCCGCGCGCTGAGACTGAAGATGCTGTCCGGCATAGGCTGCTTCGCTTACTGCCGCCGCCATCCAGGTCGGCATGCCCGCCGCGCGTCGCGCGAGGGTCCGCCGCTCGGCTGGTTTGAGCGTGAGAAGCATGGCTCTGGCTTGTTCAACACCATCCGGTCCCAACCATTCGATCGCCCGCAGCAGTCTCTCATGGCGCGCGTTCTCGGCCAATGGAGGAGCGTGGCGCAACTCGATTGTCTCGCCTGACACCTTGAGCGTGCGAGTCCGTCCGCTTGTCACGTAGGTCCGGCGCAAAGGCACCTGCGTCGTCAGGCCAAAGGCGTTGGCGACAGCAGCGCCTGCAGGCGCGATCTGTTCGCCCTTCAGACGGGCGATAGCTTCCATCGCCTCCCCTGCATTTGGCGGCAGCAGCCCGAACCGGCTTTCCAGGGGAACGGCGTAGAAGCCCCGCGACACGCGCACGAGCTTCTTCCGTCGGACAAGGCGCGCCAGGGCCTGGTCTACGGCGGCGCGATTGCCGAGGTGAAGCAGCTGCTTGGCGCAGACGGGCTCGCCCCGCTTGCGCGGCTTCAGGAACTCAAGAATGGCCTTCGACACCGTCATCTGACGTCTCCATAGTGTCAGATATATAGCTTATCTTCTGACACTTATCCACGCGAAAGACGAAAATACCGTTGAAATTGGCTGCTTTCCTTCAGGCCGCTGATTCCAGCCGGATTTCACCAGCATCGTGCTGGCCGCGCCCGGCATCCCGGCGGCCCATGACGAAGTCTGCCGCCTTGGACGCCATCGAGGCTGCCTGGAAAATCGCCCGGTTGTCGCCTTTGAGGACCTCAAGCCAGGCGCCGAGATAGTCCGCATGGCGCACGGTCGGTGTCACCCCGAGTTCAGCGCACAGGAAGGCAGAGCAAAGCTCTGCAACCAGCTCCTCGCGCGCATAAGCTTCACCGCCGAAACGGCCCGAGAAGTTCCGGTTGAGACGCGATACGTGGCCAGAATGATGACCGAGCTCGTGCAGCACCGTCCGGTACCAGTTGATCGGCTCGAAATAGGCTTGCTGCGGCGGGACTTGAATGAAGTCGTGGCTCGGCGAGTAGAACGCCATCTCACCACCGACCCGGATGTCGGCGCCAGTCGAAGCGATGACCGCTTCAACGTGCGGCAGGACTTCTGTGCGCCCCGGCAACGGGGACGCATCCGGATCGGCGGGCAGCCCCTCGCACTGCTCCACATGGAACACCGTGAAGC
>JBMOGP010000357.1:0-3753 GCA_049318285.1 Hyphomonadaceae bacterium | reverse complement strand
CCTGGTATTGCGGCGAGGTCCACCGCTCGGACGATCGCAGGTCGATCTCATAGACGCCTGCGCTCGCCGCGCTCATGGCGATCTCGAGGCGGTCATGCATCACTGCCGCCTGGTCGCGCGCATCCACAAGCTCGGTGATGTTCTGCGACAGTCCGAAGATCTCGAACTTGCCAGACGGCAGCCTGCGTCCGGAAATGAACTGGACAAGCGTGTGCCGCCAGGCGCCGTCGGTCTTGCGCCGCCGCAGATGCAGCGTGGCTGTGCCGCCTTCACGCGACAGGCGTTCGCGCACCTGCGCATCCTTCTCGACATCGTCCTGGTGCAGATCCTTGACCACGTCCGAGATATGATAGCCTGGCAGTTCTTCGCCACGGCGAACCAGAGCCTCGGAAAACTGCAGCGTGCCGTCGTCAGGGTTGTAGCGGAAGATGCCGGTGTCGGCATCGCGCATCAGCCTGTCGCGTACCTGGATGGTCGTCACCAGCTTGCCGAGCATGCTCCACTCGCTGGTCACGTCCGAGAGGGTGATCACGCCCTCGGCCAAACCGCGGCCCGAGCGGGGTCTCAGCCAGCGTTCGCCACGCGGCGTCGCGAAGCGGTAGACCGACGTCTCGCCGCCATACGCAGTGTGCTCGACCGCACTGGTCTCGAGCACGTCCGCCAGGCGTTGTCCGATAAGGGCTTCGGGGCTGATCCCGGTGAGCTGGAAGAAAAGCTCGTTGGCCTCGGCGACGGCGTCGTCCTGGCCCAGCCGCACGGCCCCGATGCCGAGCGCGCTAAGCTGCTCCAGCATGAGCACGACGTCCGATGCGGACTGGTGCAGCAAATCAGGTCCCCTGCCGTCAACCGACGTAGGGGAATGACTAGCCTGCTCCGTGTTAATTTGGCCTTTCCGACCCGGCCTGTTTCCCGAAAAAAGCCGGATTATCAGGGAGCTTCAGACCTGGAATTGGGGCTTGCGCATCCTCAGCCCATTATCCGCTGAAGCCCACCCATGCCGCCGATCTCGTTGGTGCGGGCAAGGAATCTGGCGTCCGTACTGGCGTAATACTCCCGTGACCTGATGGTGGACACCTTCACGAACTCGGCCTCGACCTGATCGGCGGTGAGCGTCAGCACCGTGAACCCCTTCGAGAACGCGTTGTAGTACACCACCTCGTCGTTCGCCTCCGGCATCAGCCAGTTGAGTTCCTGCAGCGGCAGGCTGTCCCCCGCCCCGTTCGAGGTGACCGACGTGCAGCCGAACTCGACGCCGCGCTTCTGCCCTGAAGCATCGTGCAGCTCGTTGGCCCAGGCCGTGTGGGTATCGCCGGTCAGCGTCACGAGCCGTGCATTGGCCACTTTCGCCGCCTGGTAGAGCCGCTCACGCGCCTGCGGAAAGCCGGACCAGGCATCGGGATTCCATTCCAGGCCCCAGCGGGCGGTCGAATAGGACCGCTTGGCGCCCTGGGGCACGGTCGCGTACTGATCGGGCGTCAGGTGGCGCTGCAGGTCTGGCATCTGTACCCTCGCCATCGTCACCTGGTTGCCGAGCACCTGCCACTTCTTGCCCGCCGCTGCCGACTGCTTCAGCCCCTCGGCAAGCCAGGCCTCCTGCTCGAAGCCAAGCATCGTGCGGTTCGGATCGTTGATCTTGGCCTTGATCCGGTCGACGATCGAAGGACGGTCGACGTCGGCCGCGAGATAGATCTCCCCATACGTGACATCCTCGCCGCGCCCTACGAGACGGCTCTCCAGCAGGAACAGCGTTGCCAGATCGCCGATCTCGAACTTGCGCCAGATCGCCTCGCGCGCCTTGCCGGCTTCGGGATCGCGCACCGGCATCCATTCGAGATACGCCTGCACCGCAACCGCCTTGCGAACACTCCAGTCGCCCTCAGTGTCGGCCTGATGGTTCTCGGCTCCCGTGCGATAGGAGTTGTTGGTCGATTCATGATCGTCCCACGTGCAGAACCACGGCGCCACTGCATGCGCGGCCTGCAGGTCTGGATCGGACTTGTACTGAGCGTGCCGCAGCCGGTAATCGGCTAGCGTGATGATCTCGTGCTCGGGCACATGATTGCGGCCAAGCTCCTTGCCGACCGAGCTGCCATAACCGTTGATGCTGTATTCGTAGATATAGTCTCCGAGATGGATCACGGCGTCGATCTTTCCCTGCGCCCCGCGCTTGGCGATCTCGCGATAGGCATTGAAATACCCGAACGGCCAGTTCGAGCACGATACCACCGCCATGCGGTAATCGCTCACCCCCGTCGCCGGCAGCGTGCGTGTCGCCCCGCCCGGCGACGAAGTGCGCCCCACCGAGAACCAGTAGTAGTAAAGTTGCCCCGGCTCGAGCCCCTGGACGTCCACCTTGACTGTGTAGTCCCGCTCGGGACCCGTGTTGAAGGTTCCGCGTTTCACGACGTCCTTGAACCCGGAATCGCGCGCAACACCCCAGGCAACCGACATAGGTCCTTCTGCCTCCGGCGTAACGCGCGTCCAGATCAGCACGCTGGTCTGGGTCGGATCGCCCGAGGCGATACCGTGCTGGAAAGCGCCTTTTGAGCTTGCGATATCGCCCGTTGTGGCGCAGCCAGCCGCACCGAGACCGGCAACCCCCAGACCCGCACCAAGTCCCAGCGCACCGCGCCTTGTCAGCCTGGTCATGGATTTATCCTCCCCGCCGGGTTAGTTGCCGCCTGAAGTACTCAAGACTCCCTACCTCGCAGCGCATCGCGACGAAAGCATGACGTCAGACCCCTCCCCCGCCCTGATCCTTACCGCCCCGGCGGAAGCTGCAGGCGCGCGCCTCGATAAATGGCTGGCGGACGCCGGAACCGGCATGTCCCGCTCGCGCCTGCGCGTCCTGATCGAGGAAGGCCGCGTCACCGCTAACGGCCAGCCCGCCACCGACGCGAGCGCCAAGGTGATCACGGGCGCGGTCTACGCCATCGACCTGCCCGCCCCCGTCTCCGCCCTGCCAGAGGCCGAGGACATCGCGCTCGACATTGTCTTCGAGGACAAGCACCTCATCGTCATCAACAAGCCGCCCGGCCTCGTGGTTCATCCTGCCGGCGGATCCGAGCGCGGCACGCTGGTCAACGCGTTGCTTTTCCACTGCGGACCGGAGCTGACCGGCATCGGGGGCGTCGCGCGCCCCGGCATCGTGCACCGTCTCGACAAGGATACGTCAGGCGTGATGGTCGCAGCAAAGTCCGAAGCCGCCCACACAGCGCTGACGTCCATGTTCGCCGCGCACGACATCGAGCGCGCCTATCTCGCCGTCACGCGCGGCGCGCCGCGTCCGCTGGTCGGACGGATCGAGACGAACATCGGCCGCTCGCCCAACGACCGGAAGAAGATGGCGGTTATGAAGGAGAAGCACTTCCGCGCCGATCACTGGTCCGACGATTCAAGCCAGGAGAACGACGCGCCGCAAGGCAAGATCGCGATCACCAACTATCGCGCGCTGGAAACCTTCGGGCGTCTTGATGAAACAGGAACACAGCCCGCCGCGGCCCTTCTCGAATGCCGGCTCGAGACTGGCCGCACCCACCAGATCCGCGTGCACATGGCGCACATCCAGGCCCCCGTCCTCGGCGACCAGACCTATGGCAAGCACCGCTGGCTCCGTGCCGCCGGCAAGGGCGCAGCGTTCGAGCGCGCCACATCAACGGCGAAGGCTTTCCCGCGCCAGGCTCTGCACGCGGCCATCCTCGGCTTCGTGCATCCCATCACCGGCAAGGAGATGCGCTTCGAGCGCGACCCGCC
>JBMOGP010000356.1:0-3754 GCA_049318285.1 Hyphomonadaceae bacterium | reverse complement strand
GCGGTGTTCGGACAGAAGACCTATAACGGCGTTGCGATCCTTTCGAAGCATCCAATCTCGGACGCGGTGCGTGGACTGCCGGGCGAGACTGAAGACGAGCAGAGCCGGTATCTTGAAGTTCTGGTTGAAGCGCCGCGGCCGGTGCGCGTGGCGACGATCTACCTGCCCAACGGCAATCCGCGGCCGGGACCGAAATACGACTACAAGCTGCGCTGGATGGACCGACTGAATGCGCGGGCGAAGGAGTTGCTCGCCCTGGAAGAGCCTGTCGTGCTGGCGGGCGACTTCAACTGCATCCCGCGTGACGAGGATTGCTGGGACCCGAAGGTTTGGGGCGACGACGCGCTCGCCTGGCCCGAAACGCGCGACCGTTTCCGGGAGCTGCAATGGATGGGCTATACCGACGCCTTCATGGCGTGCGATGGGCGCATCCAGAAATACACGTTCTGGGACTATCAGGCCGGGGCGTGGCAGAAGGACTGGGGTATTCGCATCGATCACCTGATGTGTTCGCCACAGGCTGCGGACAGGCTGAAGTCCATATCCATCCACCGCATGGCGCGGGCGATGGACAAGCCTTCCGACCATGTGCCCGTGCTGGCGACATTTGCAGATTGAGGGACACAGATGGCTGATGTCTTCCTCTCCTAATCGAGCCGGGACCGGGCGGCGGCGGAGCGCCTGCAGGAAACGCTGACGGCGCGCGGCATCGATGTGTTCTGGAACCGGAAGACGCAGCGGGCCAGGAATATCGCCTGACCCCGGAGTATGTCGCCACGGCAGCACCCAGGAATTTCAATCTCGTGGTCGAGGACATCACAGCTGGAACGCGGGACATCTGGTCGCCCTGCTAGCGGCAAGGATTTTGCCTCCGCCTTATTCCCGCCGCAAAATTTCCCCGCAATGCCGCTTTCTGAACGATCCAGCGCCCCTTGAGTTGCGTAAGCAGGGTCATTCTCTCCCCCGAGAATCGCACTTTGATCCCCGTCGGCCCAGCCGACGGGGAGTTTTCTTATGTGGGATCAGGGATCAGTGCGCTTTCTGGTGGCCGGTGAGCCAATCCATGAAAGCCAGCAGCACGCCGGAGATGACGAAGGTGAGGTGGACGATCACCTGCCACATCAGCGACTTCTCATCAGAGGGCGTAAGGTCTTTGTCCTCGGCTCCGAGGTCTAGGAAGCTTTTCAGCAGGGCGATGCCTGAAATGGCGACGATGGAGGCAACCAGCTTCAGCTTCAGGGCGGAGAAATCGACCGTGCCCATCCAGTCGGGCCGGTCCTCGTGGTCACCCACGTCGAACTTGGACACAAAGTTCTCGTAGCCCGAAAACATCACGATCAGCACAAGGTTGGCCGCCAACGACAGGTCGATCAGCGACAGGGCCAGCATGATCGCGTCATTGGCGGTCATTGCGTAGGCGTGGGTGACCGGATCGAACGTCCACAACATGGGGACCTGATGGATGAGTTCCTGGAAGAATACGACCATCAGCGCAATCAGGGCGGCGACGAGGCCGACATAGAACGGCGCCATGAGCCAGCGCGAAGAGAACAGCCCGCCCTCAAGCGCGCGTTCGAAGAAGGGTTTCTTGGCCATCTTGGTCCCGGTCGGTTTCGTTGTCTGAGCGGGTTATCGCGATTCCCGCCCGGTGTGGCGCGGGGAAACACGTGAGGGGCGAACCTAGGGCTGCTTATCCCGCAGCGCATCCGGCGTGAGACGCTGGCTCATCGCGTCGATCAGCAGGAAGATCGCCGCGAAATCCTGTAGTATTTCACGGACACGGCCGAGATCATCCATCTTTCGGTGCATCGAGCCGGGCTCAAGCAGGTTCTTGCCTTCGCAGGCGAGGAACATGCAACCGCCGGAGAATGCGCAGCGGACTTGCCTGCCCTTGAAGGTGCGCTCAAGGCCGATGAGCCGTTCCATGAAATCGGGCGTCAGGATGAAGCGCGCTTCGATCTGGTCCGTCGAATAGACTTCGAAGGCCTTCTCGAATTCGGGGTCTTCGAGCTTCACGCGCTGGCCCTTGCCCATCTGGCCAAGCTTCTTGAAGAAGTTGAGCGCGCCCGCGTCGCGATAGACCTTGGTGACGCCGTTGAACTGTTTGTGGAAGTTGGCGACGAGACACTGGCCCTTGAACACGGTCACCCATGTGGTGCGGGTGCGGCCCTTGCCGTCGGTCGTCGTTCGCTTCTCTTCGAGGTGCGCCTCGAAGAATTCGAACGGCGTGTCGTTGCGCGCGCCGGTAAGCCTGTCCTCGAACTTCTCGCGGTCCCAGCCGGGGACGAGATCGAGCGAACGGAACTGCATGATGTCGTCGGGACAGCCAGGCGCCACCTGGTAGGCGATGTTGAACTCCTGCGCGACGGGTTCGACCAGCATCAGCTTGGTTTCCTTGCCCAGCTTGTCGAGCGCCATCGAGCCCCAGGCGGCCATGCCGACCGCAGCGACGAGACCGATGATGGCGCCGAACATCATCCCGTCTTCCGGCATCAGGAAGGTGAAGCCCGCGAAGATGGCCACGCCCAGCACCACGCCGATGACGATGAAGTTCCATTGCCGCTGGACCGCCTTCACGCGTTCGGCTTCGCGGCCAGCGAGGGCCGGCTGGATTGTGCCGGTGAAACGGTCGGCGAAGAAGGCGAAGTCTTCCGGCAGGCCTTCCATGGCCTCACTGAGCGACAGGATTTCGCGTTTGTCAGCCATGTGCGCCCCGAGTCGTTTCCCTCAGCGCCTTACATACACGAGGGTCCGGCATTCGGCGAATGGCGGCTGGGAGACCTTGGCGAACCAGTCGGCGTCGAAACCCGGCAGGTCACGCAGGCATGCGGTGAGTTCTTCCCAGCCCTCGAGGTCTTCGTGAGCGGTGACCATCCACTCTCCGTCGGTCTCGTACCAGATGTCGAAGCAGATCAGATCGACAGCGCCCTGATCGCGCTTGTAGGCGTCGATGCGAACGATCTCTGACAGGGCACAGCGCCAGAGCGGCTTGCGCTTTCGCTCGACGCCGACCTGGTCGCCCTTGATGACGATGCGTTCAGCCGGTTGCATGAACGGGGTCCTGACCTCACCGGGAAGCGTGACCGCGTCGGGCAAAAGGCGAAAGCCGGCTTAGGGCCGCAGCCTACTTCCGGATCTGCCCCAGATCGCGCACGGCGCCGGTGTCGGCGGACGTGACCAGCGCCGCATAGGCCTGCAGCGCGGCAGAGACGACGCGTTTGCGGTTGTGTGGTGTGTAGGCGTCCTTGCCGCGGGCTTCTTCTGCCCGGCGGCGCTGGCCGATGACATCGTCCGGAACAGCGAGGCGGATGGAGCGGTTTGGAATATCGATCTCGATCGGGTCTCCCTCTTCCACCAGCGCGATCAGGCCGCCAGCGGCAGCTTCAGGCGAGGCGTGGCCAATGGAGAGACCCGACGTGCCGCCGGAGAAGCGGCCGTCCGTCAACAGGGCGCACACTTTGCCGAGGCCGCGCGATTTCAGGTAGGTGGTCGGGTACAGCATTTCCTGCATGCCGGGCCCGCCCTTGGGGCCCTCATAGCGGATGACCACCACATCACCGGCGACGATCTTGTTGTTGAGGATCGCAGCTGCTGCTTCGTCCTGGCTTTCGAAGACACGGGCGATGCCGTTGAACTTCCAGATCTCTTCGTCGACGCCAGCCGTCTTAACGATGCAGCCCTTCTCGGCGATGTTGCCGCAGAGCACAGCGAGACCGCCGTCCTTGGTGAAGGCGTTGTCCGCCGAGCGGATGAC
>JBMOGP010000355.1:0-3756 GCA_049318285.1 Hyphomonadaceae bacterium | reverse complement strand
ACTTGCCGGGCCCTTCATTCTCCGGAATGAACGGAACCCAGTTCTGCGATGTCTCAGCAAAATTAGACAGAACATAGAAGCCGCCGACAAGGATCACGGCGATGATCGTGGTCACTTTTACAGCGACGATCGCGTTGTTGAACGAAGCGGATTCGGAAACGCCTACAACCAGAAGCACGGTCAGCGCGAGCACAATGAGCGCAGCCGGCAGGTTCATGATGGCGGCAGCCGTTGTCCCGTCCGCCAACGCAACCTCGTGCCCAAAGGGCGCGGTCAGCGTCGCAGGTATGACGATCCCGAAATCTGAAAGCAGACTAACGACATAACCCGACCAGCCCACAGCAACGACCGACGCGGCAAGGCCGTATTCGAGCAGCAGCAACGCCCCCATCAGCCAGGCCGCGCCCTCGCCAAGGGTCGTATAGGAGTATGTGTATGCCGATCCCGAGACTGGCAGAGCCGACGCGAGCTCAGCGTAGCACAGACCGGCAAGGGCGCAGATCACACCGGCCACGACGAAGGACAGAATGACCGCAGGCCCGGCATGGAGCGCGGCGGCAGAACCGGTCCGCACAAAAATACCAGCCCCGATAATGCAGCCGATGCCAAGCAGGACGAGGTTCCATGCGCCCAGCGTTCGCTTGAGCTCGCTCGCGCCGTATTCCGCCTGAATCTGCTCAACCGACTTTCGGGCAAAAATCTGCCCGAGACCACGTCCTGCCATGAATATCCCTCCGCCGCGGCTTCCCCGAGGATCCGCAAGTTGTTGGCGCGGACGTTAGCTGTCCCCACCCGCGCCTGCAACGGTGCGCTTTTTGCCGTGTCCGGGACAGATTCTTCCTGCCCGACCAGCCAAGAACAAGCGTATCTGCTCAGATAACGACCGTCCCGGGGTCTGCGGCGCGATGCCAGGGTCCCTGGAAGCGGGGGTCAGTCCTCCTGCGGCGGTCCGGCCCAGAGTATGCCGGAACGTCGATGAACGAGCGGCGGCGCTCGACCACGGCGTTCATCCGATTGGCGACGTCGACCGCGCCGATGGGCCTTTACCAGGAACTCGTCCACGCCAGCCTTCACCGCCTCGATGACCCGGCTGCGTTCCGAACAGGCGGTGACCATAATGACGGGAAGGATAGCCCGCAGCACCCCGCGCATATGCGCGTTGGCGTCCAGGATGAGCGGGTTCACGCCTTACAGAGCAATACCCACGATGTCCCTCGGTCGCCCGTTGCAGACGACGGCCTGTTCCATCCTTTTGACAGGCCATTCCCCAGATTTGCGGCCCCCCGGCCGCTTTACGCTAGCAGTTGAATCCAGACGCTTCATCGCGCACGACACGATCAATTGTTGGTAAGGAAAAGGTGAGAGAAGACGCCCGTACGCGTTTTAGGTGCCTGCCCTCGACTTCCGGATGGAACTTGTCGCGCTTACCGCCGGGGGGATCGGGGGGCAGTCTGGCGCGTCCGGCCACTTTCGCTAGAAGCAGCACTGGCAGAAGCCCGAGGGAAACGTTTTGACCGCCACACGAGACGACATCCAGCGACTCGCCTGCGGCCGCGTTCTCGTCATCGGCGACGTGATGGTCGACCACTACGTCTCGGGCAAGGTCTCCCGCGTATCGGATGAGGCGCCTGTTCCGATCGTACAGGTCACCGACGAACGTTGGACGGCCGGGGGCGCCGCCAACGTAGCGGCGAACATTGCAGCGCTTGGCGGCAGGGCAATCCTTGTCGGCGTGACGGGAGCCGACCCCGCCGCCTCGACACTGGCCGGCATTGTTGGCGCCATGGGCGGCGCGGTGGAAGCTCACCTGGTGGCCGACGCCTCACGGCCAACAACGCTCAAGACCCGCTACATGGGCGGACAGCACCAGATGGTGCGGGTCGATCGCGAGACAGGCGTTGCGATCCTGCGCAGCACGGAAGACCGGCTGGTCGATATCATCGCGGACGTGGCGGACGACTGTGACGTCATCATGGTGTCCGACTACGCCAAGGGCGTTCTGAGCGACCGCGTCCTGGGCGCCATCATGGAGCACGGGCGCCGCGCGGGCGTCGACATCGTGATCGACCCCAAGCGGGCTGACTGGAGTGCATACCGGGGCGCCAGCCTGATCACGCCGAACCGCAAGGAGCTCAGCCTCGCGACACGGGCGACATGCGGAACAGATGCCGAATGCCTTGCAGCCGCTGACGCCGCGATCGCGACGACCGGCGCTGCGATCCTGCTGACGCGATCCGAGCAAGGCATGTCGCTGTTCCGCTCCGGACAGCCCGCACTCCACCTGTCGGCCAAGGCGCGCGAAGTCTTCGATGTGTCCGGCGCTGGCGACACGGTGGCGGCAGCGATCGCGCTTAGCCTCGCCAGCGGACAGGCGCCGGAACTCGCTATGCAGATCGCCAATGTCGCGGCGGGCGTGGTGGTGGGCAAGCGCGGGACCGCTACCGTCTCTCCGGCCGAGGTCATGGCCGAACTGGATGCAGGCCATCGCATGACGGCCTCGTTTCCAGGAGCCATCAACCTTTCTGAAGCAAGATCCCTGCGCGAAACCTGGGCGCGCGAAGGATTGAGCGTCGGCTTCACCAATGGATGCTTCGATATCCTGCATGCGGGTCATGTCGTCCTCCTGCGACAAGCCGCGCAAACGTGTGACAGGCTGATCGTGGCGCTGAATACGGACGCCTCGGTAAGCGCGCTGAAGGGCCCGGACCGTCCGGTCCAGTCCGAAAACGTTCGTGCATCCGTGATGGCGGCAATCAAGGGCGTCGACGCAGTGATCCTGTTTGGTGAGGCGACGCCGCTCGAGGCAATCCGGGAGCTCCAGCCTGATGTGCTGGTGAAGGGCGCCGACTACGCCGAGGACCAGATCGTCGGCGCAGATATCGTGAAGGCGCGCGGCGGCAGGATCGTCCGGGTAGGCCTGATCGACGGGCAATCGACCACCCGGGTCATCGAAAAGTCCCGTAAGTCCTGAGGCGGAGCGCCGTCAAAGCTTCCCTGATCTGCTCATAGCAGGTTGGCGCGGTCACGACCGGGACGTTTCATTCAGATGCCACGCTGACGTCATGGGGACGTGTGGTGCGCGAGCGCCACCATGTCGGACGCCCGCGCTTGGGTGACGAGGTGAGCGGCATGATGCAGACCCTATCAGCGGACAGTCCCGGACTAGCGGTGGGCTTGCGGCGTTCCGACGGCGACAGCAATCTCAATCCGGATAGCCGCGACATCGTCATGACCGGCCTCGACCGGATAATCCTTTTCGATCGCCGGAGCGGCGTCATGCGGGCTGAGGCTGCGCTGTCCTTGAGCCAGGCGTTGCAGGTGCTCGTCCCCGCTGGCTGGTTCCTGCCGACGACGCCCGGCACGCGATTTGTGACGCTGGGCTTCGTTGACACGCCGATGACCGAAGGCCTCAAGAAGGGCGGTCTGATGTGGGCCGGTGCCGACCAGATCGGCATGGCGCTGCGCCGGGCGGCAGGCAGCGGCGGCCCGATCCGGTACGACCCCGGAAAATGGCGGATCGTCATGGCCAAAATCCGCGCCGGCGCCGCTTTCGTCTTCCACAAGACGAGGCTGTAGGCAAAGCCTCGGCAAGCGACTAAGTGTGCCTTGGGGGGAAGCGCCCCGCAATTCTGGAGTGCGTCATGCGCGTGACGATGATCGGAGCAGGCTATGTTGGCCTGGTATCCGGAGCCTGCTTTGCCGATTTCGGCCATACCGTCACCTGCGTCGACAAGGATGCGGGCAAGATCGACCGGC
>JBMOGP010000354.1:0-3757 GCA_049318285.1 Hyphomonadaceae bacterium | reverse complement strand
ATTCCGCTCCGCCACATCCTCGCCGAACAGGCGCTGAAGGGAACAGTGCGCCGCGACTGGGACATCGATCTGGCCACCGAACTCCTGTTCGGGCCGATCTGGCACCGTCTGATCGCCATGCGGGGCCCTGTTCCTGAAATCTACCGCAACCGCCTGGTCGACACGCTGCTCAGGGCGATTGCGCCGGTCTGATTGCATCAGCCCCGCGCCCGTGCCTAAACCCCGCCCATGAACGAGCATCCCCGCCACCGCCTCTACGGCCGCGCTGCCGGCAAGCCGCTGTCGGCGCGACAGCAGGGCCTTGTCGAGGACCTCCTGCCGCGTCTTGCGATCCCGGAAGCAGGCAAGGGCGAACTCTTCCCAGCCGTCCTCTTCAGCGCGCCCACGCGGGGTGTCTGGCTCGAAATCGGTTTCGGTGGCGGCGAGCATCTGGCGGGCCAGGCCGCGCGTCATCGCGACACCGCCTTCATCGGCGCTGAACCCTTCGTCGACGGCGTCGCCAAGATCCTCACTGCGATAGATGAGCAGGGTCTTTCGAACATCCGCCTTCGCCGCGGCGACGCGCGCGATCTCGTCGCGACCTTTGCTGACGCCAGCATCGACCGCGCCTTCATCCTCTTCCCCGACCCGTGGCCGAAGACGCGCCACCGCAAGCGCCGCCTGATCCAGCCAGCTTTCGTTGCGGAACTTGCCCGCATCCTGAAATCCGGCGCGCCGCTGCGCTTCGCCACTGACTGGTCCGACTACGCCAGCCGCGCGCTCGCCGACATTCTCGCCGACGGCCGCTTCGGCTGGACAGCGGAACGCGCCGACGACTGGCGCAGGCCGCCCGCCGACCACGTCACGACGCGCTATCAGGAAAAGCGCCTCGGCGATTGCGAGCCGGTGTTCCTCGACTTCGTGCGCGCCTAGCAACTTAACGTCAGTTCTCTTGCCGCCGGCACGTGCGCAGCGCGCCCTGCCTGGTCCTGCGCTCAGCTTCTTCAGCTGGCGCCCGCTCAGGCGCGATGGCGGCCTCATCCAGGCCGCCGCCGCCGCCCAAGATGTGCTCCGGCGGAATGGCCAATGCGATCGAGGCTGCCTAGTGCAGCGGCTTGCCATCGGCAGGTTTTGTGAACACCGCGACAAACCGGTCCGAGCGCCCGCGCACAGTTGGCTGGAACACGTTGAACTTGCGGTTGTCGAACTCACTCTCGATGAGGACCACTTCTTTCAACGCAAGCCCCGCGCGCAGGAACTGCCCGGTGACATCGCCATGGCTGATGCGGTGCAGCCCCACCTGCCGGCCGAGGTCCATCTCCGGAATCGCATCGTGATCTTCCACCACCAAGCGCCCGCCCGGCTTCAGCATCGCAAGGAACCGCTTCGCCATCTCGCGATAGTCGCCGCCCTCGAGGATCACGTCGTGCCACACCTGCCCCAGCACGATGACGTCATAGCTGTCGGGCGGCGCGTCGAGCTCCTGCCAGCTCTTCGTCAGCCAGCCGATATTCTTCCGCGTGATCACGTCCTGCTGCCGCTCCACCTCCATCGATGGAAACTGCGCAATCCAACCCGGCGTGTTGTGGATGTCGACATGCCCTGTCTCGCCGACAAGGCTGGAGAAGAGCAGGGCGAGATATCCGCCGCCCGACGCCACATCCAGAACCCGTTCGCCCGGCTTGGCCGCGCCCGCTCGCAGGATGAGCTCCACCATCCGCCGGTCATCGCGCAGCCGCGCGTCCATCGTGCGCGACATGTCGCCCAGCGCCTTGCGGATGGCGATGTCGGCCCTTGCCTCCTTGCGCAGCTCGATAAAGTCCGTGCGCGGTTGCGGCGCCTCCTGCGCGGCCGCCGGCATGGCCAGCAGCAATGCCGCGAGCATCACCGTCCGCATCACTGCCGGATCAGCCAGTTGAACGGCCGCACGCTCGTGCCCTGCCACAGCCCTGCCAGCGCGTAAGGGTCCGCCGCAAACAGCATCTTCGCCGCCTCCAGCGTTTCCGCCTCGACCACCAGCATCGATCCGACCGGCGTCTGTCCGTCGTCGGCCAGCATCGGCCCGCCGATCTTCACGCGCGGCGCCAGCGTCTCGATCCATGCCAGATGCGCTGGTCGCGTCGCCTTGCGCACCTCCAGCCCGTCTACCCTGTCGAGACCGTGAAACACGAAAAGAGACATCACGCTTCTTCCTTCATCGGCCGGTTCAGCAGCTGGTCCACCGCGGCCTTCGCATCCAGCCGCCCCTCGATAATGTCGAGCACGACCTCGCAGATCGGCAGGTCGACGCCCATGCGCCGCCCCACCTCGACGACAGCTGGCGCAGTCTCGGCGCCCTCTGTCACGGCCGTGCGGGAGCCGAGAATCTCCGCGGCGGATCTTCCGCGCCCCAGCTCCATGCCAAAACTCATATTGCGCGACTGCGGCGAGGAACAGGTCAGCACCAGATCGCCAAGCCCGCACAGCCCCGCCAGCGTCTCCGCCCGCCCGCCCAGCTTCACGCCCAGTCGCGTCATCTCGGCAAAACCGCGCGCGATCAGCGCCGCGTGTGCGGACCGTCCGAGCCCCATGCCCTCGCAGACACCGCAGGCGATCGCCAGCACGTTCTTGATCGCGCCGCCCGCCTCTGCGCCGGCAAGATCATCGCTCCAGTAGATGCGAAAGTGCGGCCGGCCGATCGATCGCATCCATTGCTCGCCGAGGTCGCGCTCTGCGCAGGCCAGCGTCACCGCTGTCGGCAGTCCCTTCGCTACGTCGCTTGCAAACGACGGACCCGAGAGCACGGCCGGTGAGGCGTGTGGCGCCTCTTCCGCCAGCACGTCGGTCATCAGCTTCAGCGTGCCACGTTCAATGCCCTTCGAGCACAGCGCCACGGGCGTGCCGGGCCTGAGGTGAGGGGACAGCGCCTTGAGGGTTGCGCGCATGTGCTGCGCCGGTGCGACCATCAGGATTGCGTCGCAACCGGCGAGCTCCGCCATGTCGGTCGCCGCCGGCATGGCTGGCACGGCAACGCCCGGCAGGAACAGGGGATTGCCTTTGCCCGTGCTCAGCGCTGCGGCGATGTCGGGTTCACGCGCCCAGACATGCACCTCGCGTCCGGCTGACAGCGCGCAGATCGCGAGGGCCGTACCCCACGCCCCTGCGCCGGCGACGCCGACGCGCTGGAAAACCCGTTCGGATGGTGATATTGGTGCTGAAGATTTCATTGAACGTTCAGCGTTCCCAGCATATACGAAAGCATGATGTCAGCTCAGACGACCGACAAGGCCGCCGAGAAGGCCGATTCCCGCACAACGATCCTGCGAGCGGCTGCCGACCGTATCCTCCACTACGGATACAACAAGACCACGATGTCGGAGATCGCCGCCGACTGCGGCATGTCGGCCGGCAATATCTATCGTTTCTACCCTTCCAAGATCGACATCGCCGAGGCGATGACCCGCGAGTATGGCGGCAATTCGCATCGCCTCTACGAAGAGATCATCCGCGATTCGGGCCGCTCACCGTCCAGAAAACTCAGGGATCTCTTCGCGATGCGGCTTGAGCGCACGTTCCGGACCTTCGAGAAGAACCCGAAGCTGATGGAGCTTGCCGACATCATGGCGCGCGAGCGCCCGGACTATCTCGCCGAGGAGCGCGCGCAGGAGCGGATCCTGATCGAGAAGATCCTCGAGGAAGGCCGTGCCAGCGGCGACTTCGCCCTGCCGGAAGGCCTCACCATCACGGCCGACCTGGTCCAGTGCGCCATGCTGAAATTCCGCATCCCCCAGCTCTGGAC
>JBMOGP010000353.1:0-3769 GCA_049318285.1 Hyphomonadaceae bacterium | reverse complement strand
AGATCCTCGAAGCGGAAGGCATCGACCAGAAGCGGTGGACGCCGCGCTATCTCGCAAGCCAGATCGACGGCTGGAAGAACCGTGCGATCTGGCCGGAGAAGCTGCCGCCGGGCGAGGCGCGGCAGTTTGCGGAAGGCAAAGGCCAGAAGCTGTACCAGCTTTACCAGAACCGGCTGGCGACATTGAACGCGGTCGATTTCGGCGACCTGCTGCTGCACACGATCCGCATCTTCACAGAGCACAAGGAAGTGCTCGCCGACTATCACAACAAGTTCCGCTACATCCTGGTGGACGAGTACCAGGACACCAACGTGGCGCAGTATCTGTGGCTGCGGCTGCTGGCGCAGGGGCACAGCAATATCTGCTGCGTGGGCGATGACGACCAGTCGATCTATGGCTGGCGCGGGGCGGAGGTGGACAACATCCTGCGCTTCGAGAGGGATTTTCCCGGCGCGAAGGTCGTGCGGCTGGAGCAGAACTATCGCTCGACTGCGCACATCCTCGCCGCTGCGAGCGCGGTGATCGCCAACAATTCCAGCCGTCTCGGCAAGACGCTGCGGACGGATGCGGATTCGGGCGACCTCGTGAAGGTGCGCGGCATCTGGGATGGCGAGCAGGAAGCGCGACTGATCTGCGACGACATCACGAGCTGGCGCCAGAATGGCCGGCGCTATGACGAATGCGCCGTGCTGGTGCGCGCGTCGTGGCAGATGCGGGCTTTCGAGGAACGCTTCATCGTCACCGGAACGCCCTATCGCGTCATCGGCGGACCGCGCTTTTTCGAGCGCGCGGAGATCCGCGACGCCCTCGCCTATCTGCGCCTGATCCGCTCGGAAGCTGACGACCTCGCCTTCGAGCGCGTGGTCAACCAGCCCAAGCGCGGCGTTGGCGACACCACGATCCAGAAGCTCTACGTCGCAGCGCGGCAGGTGAACTCCTACCTCACGCGCGTTGCAGACATGGAGATACGCGGCGAGCACATCAAGGGGCCGGCCAGGACGGGCCTGCGCCGCTTCCTGCTCGACATGGAGCGCTGGCGCACGCAGGCGCCGGACACAGAACATCCAAGGCTGCTGGAAATCATTCTCGAGGAGTCGGGCTATACCGACATGCTTCAGGCGGACAAATCTCCACAGGCGCAGTCGCGGCTCGACAACCTCAAGGAACTCGTGCGCGCGATGGGCCAGTTCGGCTCTCTCAACGACTTCCTCGAACACGTCGAACTGGTGATGGACAATGCCGAGGGGTCGAACAGCCATGACCAGGTGCAGATCCTGACACTTCACTCGGCCAAGGGACTTGAATGGCCGATGGTGTTCCTGCCAGGCTGGGAGGAGGAAGTGTTTCCGTCCCGGCGAAGCCTGGACGAACAGGGCGCCAAGGGACTCGAGGAGGAGCGGCGGCTTGCCTATGTGGGCATCACGCGCGCGCGGGAGCGGGCGTATATCTCATTCGCCGCCAACCGCCAGATCTATGGGCGCTGGACCAGCGTGCTGCCGAGCCGCTTTGTCGATGAACTTCCGGCCAGGCATGTCGATGCGATCAGCGAGACCGGCTATGTCGCGCCTGGCGGCGGCTTCTATGGCAGCGAGGTAAAGGGTCAGTGGCACAATCCCGGCGGCGCATCCGGTGCGCGCCGCGGCGGCTCCAGCCTCGATGAAGGCAGTGAGCCCACCGTGTTCGACAATACGTCGGCGGGCGGCTTTCGCGGCGGCTATGACAGCCCCGGCTGGCGCCGTGCGCAGGCGGCGGCGACCCGCGGGAATACGCACCCACCAGACATTGAAGGCCGCGCCTTCCGCTCTGGCGATTCAGACGGACGCCCGCTTCAGCGCGGCAAGACGCCCGGTGACATGCTCGCCTCCTCCGATCCCAACGCCGCCGGTGGCCTCGCCCTCGGCCAGCGTATCTTCCACGACAAGTTCGGCTACGGACGCATCACGGACATCGAAGGCGCCAAGCTCACGGTGAACTTCGAGAAGGCGGGCGTGAAGAAGGTGGTCGAGAGTTTTGTGAAGCGGGCGTAGCAACTGTCCTGCGCAAGCGGTTCTGGTTTCGAGACCTCTGTTGTCGCGGACGATGCCGGGCGCTCCAATCAAGTCCTAAACAAGGCGCCGCTCTCGAATAACCCGGTTGCTGCATCTCCTTCCCGCGTCCACGCTCCTCCTTCGCCCCGGCGTGGTGGAGGTCTGCTGCGTCTGGTGGCGTGGAGACGTCATGTCATCCTCTCAATGGCCGCAGAAGCGGCAGACAGCTGCCCAGCGCGCCAACGAAGCCAACCGGGCGCAGCAGGTTGCGGTGAACGACAAGGGCGGACGGCCGAGCGATCGTAAGGCGCCCGCGGTGGGCGAGGCCTCGGACCAGGGGCTCACCAACGATAACCGCCCGGTGGGCGTCGGCCTGCGGAAATAGGCGCGGCGGCGTCTGAACGTCTTGCTGGCAGGCTCGCCCGGGAGGCTGCGTCCCGATGCGCGGCAGATTTATGCCCGGTCGTTGAGCTTTCGTGCTAGTAACCGGGACGGAACTCCGGAATCGCCCGGTCTTTCGTCTGCGACGCGCCCTGCCAGGCGCGGGTCGCGCGTGACCCGAAAGGCGCGTTCCAATGGCCAGGACCCCCGACAAGCGTCAGCCCTATGACCCGGCTAAGGCGATGCGCGAACGTGCCGCGGCCGAGGCCGCGCGCGCGGCGCCGGCGCTGACCAATGCGCAGAAGCTGGCCAGGCGCCCGCTGCTGCGTCCGGAAAAGCCGTCGGCCAAAAGCGAAGACTAGCGCGCGACGACCGGGCGCTGTTTGCCGGACTTCCTCGCCAGACAGCGTGCGGGCTGTGCGGCGTCCAATGCCTCACCTCGCACGACCCTGTGACGGCGACGCGGCGGGCAACCCCGGCCACGCGCCATGGAGACCTCCGAGATGGCGACCTTCAAGAAGACCTACAAGCCCAACGAGAAAGCGGCGCCCAAGGGCCCGCCGATCTCTGATCCGAGCGACACCAAACGCTCGTTCGATGCCCGGCCGAAACCCTCGGACGACCGTAGGCGTGAAGAACGCGCGCGGCCCGGCCAGCACATCGACCAGGCGCCGTCGGAACGGCTGCTCGACTCGGCCGATGGTGAAGAGAGTTCAGAAGACTAGGCGCTTCAGCTCACGAAAACCTTTGGCTAGGGCGGCTTGAAGTCCGGGCCGCCGGTAGGGCAGTGTCTGCTCCTATAAGGAGCGACATAGCTCCACCGCCGGCAACGGGGAGGTTCGCCGCATGACACTGTCTATCCTCAAGTGCGGGCTGGGCCTCAAGCGCGGGCTGGGCCTCAAGCGCGGGGCCGGCGTTGCGCTGTTCGCGGCCGCCATGCTGGCGCCCGGCGCGATGGCGCAGAGCACGGCCTATGAGCCTCCGCGCCTCGGCAGCGGCAAGCCCGACCTGCATGGCGTGTGGAGCACGGCATCCGTCACCAAGCTTGAACGGCCAGCGGGATTGCCTCTGGTGCTCACGCGCGAGCAGGCAGATGAGCTGGAAGGCGGCGCGCTGTTCAATCAGCGGATGAAGACCGAAGCCAGCTTTGTCGATCCGAATCAGGGCGCGCCGGAAAAGGGCAAGGCGCTGCCAGGCGTCGGAAATTACGACGTCGCCTACACCGATCCGGGTGCGCATGTGGCCAGTGTGAATGGCGAGCTGCGTTCGTCGTTTATTGTCTATCCGGAAACCGGCAAGATTCCTGCGATGACCGAGGAGGGCCGCAAGCTGCGGGCGGCAATGCCGCGGCGGGTGGGCTC
>JBMOGP010000352.1:0-3769 GCA_049318285.1 Hyphomonadaceae bacterium | reverse complement strand
CGCCTTCGCTGTCATAGTCTTCTGAGTGCAGCACGAAGCCGCGCTCACGGCCGACCGGCCCACCCATCAGGATGTGTGCATCTTCGGGGGCATCGTGGCCATCGACACCGAGCTGGTCGAGCAGTTCGGGCAGACTGTCTTCCTCGCTCGCCTTGTTGATCACGATGCCCATCGCGTGGTCGGCATTGTGCGTGCACACGAGGATGACCGCCCGGCTGAACCGGGGGTCTTCGATCGCCGGCGCGGCGATCAACAGCTTTCCGGCAAGTGAACCTTCCAAGCGAAGGGGCCTCTCAGGGTCGGAACGGTCATCCATGCTGTGCTTTCGCGGCGTCCATGGCAAGCGTCGATTCGACAAGCGGGCGGCGGGCAAGAGGCGCTCCGTCCTGCCGAAACGGATTCGCTTTTGTTCAAAAATCGACTAGACGCTTTCTCACACCCCAGATCTTTCGAAGGATAAACGTCATGACGATCAAGGTAGGCGACACGTTGCCCGAAGCGACTTTTGGCGTGATGAAAGAAGGCAAGCCGGGCAGCATGACTGTCGGCGAACTGACAGCCGGCAGGAAAGTGGCGCTGATCGCGGTGCCGGGCGCCTTTACGCCGACCTGCTCGGCGCGTCACCTGCCGGGCTACACCGAGAAAGCCGCTGAGTTTCGCGCCAAGGGCATCGACGCGATTGCCTGCGTGTCGGTCAACGATGTGTTCGTGATGAACGCCTGGGGCAAGGACCAGAAGGTCGGCGATGACGTTGTCATGCTGGCTGACGGTAATGGTGACTTCGCCAAGGCGATCGGTCTCGAGATGGACGGTTCCAAGTTCGGCATGGGCTCGCGCTCGCAGCGCTATTCCATGATCGTCGAGGACGGCGTCGTGAAGCAGCTCAATGTCGAGAAGCCGGGCGAGTTCGATGTCTCGTCGGCCGACCATATGATGGGCCAGCTCTAGACCTCCGGTTCGCCACAGACGCATGTCGGGCGGGGCCGGGCAGGCCCCGCCATTGACCCGCACAGGCCACCATGACTAGCCTCGATCACGCGTTGAGGAGGGGGTGACATGGACGTTGTCGTTGCGGGTCTTGCGGCCGTGCTCGTGCCGGTGCTGCTGGTCTTGCTGGGCGTGGTCCTGATCTTCAGCGCCGTGAAGGTGGTGCCGCAGGGTTATCAGTACACGGTCGAGCAGTTCGGGCGCTATACGCGGACGCTGCAGCCTGGCCTCGCCTTCATCATGCCGTTCGTGGACCGCATCGGCCACAAGCTTAACATGATGGAAAATGTCCTCGACATTCCCACCCAGGAAGTGATCACCAAGGACAATGCGATGGTGTCGTGCGACGCCGTCGTGTTTACGCAGATCGTCGATCCCGTTCCTGCGGCCTATGAGGTCAATGACCTGATCCGCGCGATCAGTAACCTGTCCATGACCAACATCCGGACGGTGGTCGGTTCGATGGATCTCGACCAGGTGCTGTCCAATCGCGACGACATCAATGCGCGCCTGCTCTCCGTGATCGACGCGGCGACGCAGCCGTGGGGCGTCAAAGTCACCCGAATCGAGATCAAGGACCTGACGCCGCCGGCGGACATCACCGAAGCGATGGCGCGCCAGATGAAGGCCGAGCGCCTGAAACGCGCGCAGATTCTTGAGGCTGAAGGCGACCGGGCTTCCGCAATCCTCAAGGCGGAAGGTCAGAAGCAGTCGCAGATTCTCGAGGCCGAAGGCCGGCGGGAGGCCGCCTTCCGCGACGCCGAAGCACGCGAGCGGGCAGCGGAAGCGGAAGCGAAGGCGACGGAGGTTGTCTCCGAAGCCATCGCCAAGGGCGACGTGAATGCGATCAACTACTTCCTCGGCCTCAAATATGTGGAGGCGTTCGCAAAGCTTGCAAGCTCGCCGCAGCAGCGCACCGTGATCGTGCCCGCTGATTTCGCCGGGCTCGTGGGCGCGATTGAGGGCGTGAAGGCGCTGACCGACAATGTGAAGCGAGGGCCCGACGCGCCGCCGCAGACGCCACGTGGCGGCGGGCCACCGGGCAGTCCATTCGTCACGCGGAGCTAGGTCATGGATATGGTGATCGGCTTTCTCGAGGGGCTGACCATCTGGCACTGGATCGGCCTTGGCATTGTGCTGCTCGCAATCGAGGTCGGGGTCGGCACGTTCGATCTGCTCTGGGTTGCGGCAGGCGCGTTCCTGACCGCGTTGTTCATGATCATTGTCCCGGCTCCGATGAATGGCTGGGAGGGGCAGCTGACGTTTTTCGGGATCGTGGCGATCGCTTTCGTCCTGTCGGGGCGAACATTGTTCAAGGGGCTGCGCAACCGGTCGACATCGCATCCAAATCTCAACGACCGCTTCGCCAGCATGGTTGGACAGCGCGGTGAGGCGGCCACGAATTTCGAGCAGGGCCGCGGCAAGGTTAAGCTTGGCGACACGGTATGGCTGGCGATGCAGTCGGACGAAACTGTCATTGTCGAGGGCGACCAGATTGTCGTCACCGGGTCCGAACAGGGGATGCTCAAGATCGCGCTGGGCTAGGCCTTGGCGTTCAGCTTGAGGCCTTTGGCGACGATGATCTTGGCGAGGTTCACGCCCGGAATGAACATGTTCGCAGCCTCGACCCCGGCATCGAGCAGGAAGTCGCGGTCGACCAGCTTGCCGACATAGTTTTCAAAGGTCGTGCCGCCGGTCTGTGTTTCGCCGGTGACTGCATTCACTTCGACCACCGCCTCCTTCTGCTGCCATCTGTACCGGACTGCGTAGACGGGGCGGTAGAACAGGTCGATCGCCTCGAGATGGACTTTCTCCTCGATGATGCGATCAGCCTCGATCTTGCGGATCGAGCGGGAGATCACCTCGCGCGCCAGCATCGACGCCTTGGCCTGTGGCGGCACAACGACGGCGCCGGCGCGGGCGCGCGCGTTGAGGTCTTCCGCCGTGACCGGCTCGTTTGAGATGGCGAGATAGGATCTGAGGCCGAGATCGCCCTTCCTGGTGATCGCGTCGTAAAGCCAATCCTTCTGGCTGCTCTCCTTGCAGCACTCGGTGACCGTGATTGTCGCTTCCTTGTCGACAGAAGCAAAAGACTGCCCACCGACAGAAACCGACTTCACCTCCGAACCGACCTTCAGCCTGTGTTCGCGCTGGCGCTCGTAGACGTAGGTCGTCGCGGCGCTGATGCGCCAGAAGGGCTGCAGGCGCAGCTCGCGGTAGACGATCTGGAAATCCTCGTCCTTCGGCTTTTGCAGGAGGCCGCCGAGCCTCGCAAAGGCCCCGAAGGCGTCCGTGCGCCTGGACCATGCGCGGGCTTCTGCCAGCTCAGCGCCAAGCACATCCGGCAGCAGGAGAATGCGTTCTTCGGCGAGTTCGACGTTCATTGACCGGCCCGACTTTGACAGCAGGCTACACCAGCGTCATCGCCTGCGCAAAAGGATGGGGAGCGCTGCGGGCGCGTGCGAGGCGGCATCTATCGACGCAGACGATTTTCCTCGCAGCCGAGACGCGCCAAGGCGTCGGCGCGATCATTCTCGGCATGGCCGGAATGACCTTTCACCCAGCGCCAGTCGACCTTGTGTGAGGCGGCGGCAGCGTCCAGGCGCATCCACAGGTCCTGGTTTTTCACCGGTTTCTTGTCGGCCGTCTTCCAGCCATTGCGTTTCCAGCCGAGGATCCATTTCGTCAGGCCGTCCTTCACATAGGTGGAGTCCGTATGGAGGATGATTTTCGCGCCGGCAGGATACGCCTCGAGAGCCGAGATGGCGGCCATGAGTTCCAT
>JBMOGP010000351.1:0-3770 GCA_049318285.1 Hyphomonadaceae bacterium | reverse complement strand
CCGGGGCCAAACGCACTTAAGCCCGCGGAGCTGTCACGTTGCGTGCGACTACGGATCAGGCGCGTTCTGGATCTGGCTTGCGGTGGCTGATTTCGTGCCGCCTTGTGACGTCGCGACCCGACGGCGCTCGGCTAAAGATGATCCCAATCTGCTTCACTTGACAGCCCCGCGCGACTGTCGGGTTGGGTTCTGGTTCATGCTGCAGATGCAGCCACCCACGCGGCTGCGATTCGCTGGATCAACCAGAATGCGCCAGCGGTTCCGATCAGATAACCTGCCGCAGTCGTAAGCTGCGGGCCAAGCGGCGCCTCGCGCTTTCGCATCCAGATCACTGGTAGCAGCAGCAGCGCCACGACCATCAGCTGACCGGCTTCCACGCCGACATTGAAAAGCAGCAAGGCTGGAATGCGCGCATCCTGGGGCAGGCCGATTTCGCTCAATGCTCCGGCAAAACCAAATCCGTGCAGTAGGCCGAAACCAAACGCCACCGCCCATGGCCACTGGCTCGTGAGCCCGCCATGTCCACGCGCATGGCGCACGATCTCGACACCGATCGCGACGATCGACAAGGCCACCACGGCTTCCACCGGCGCTGACGGGAGGCCGGCGACGCCCAGCGCGGCAAGGCCAAGCGTGATCGAATGAGCGATGGTGAACGCGGTCAGCGCCTTGATCAGGCGCCATATGCCGCTCACCAGAACGATCAGCCCGGTGACGAAAAGAAGATGGTCCCATCCTGAGAGGATGTGCTCCACGCCGAGCAGGAAATAGCGCGGCACGGCAGGTGGCGCACCCTTGCCCACTGTCACCGCCGGCGTGTCAGGTCGTGCGATCGCAGAAGTGACGCTTCCGTCGATGAATGCGGCGCGCACGAACACCGATGTAATCGTGGTCTCCAGTCCTTCGATGCGCAGCTCGCGACCGTTGATCGGTTCGACGCAGGTTTCGACCCATCGTTCGATCACCGCCGCGCCTGTGCGCGAAAGCAGGCTATTGCCCTCCCGCGAACATCCGTCCGGAAGCACGGGCCGCAGCGCCAGCTTGACTTCATTGGAAATCGGCATCTTCCAGGTCACAGCGTAGCGCGCCATGTCCTCGTCCACGCGGATCTCTTCGACATCAAGATAGCCCGGCCGCACCTCGTGGGCCCAGGCAGGCATTGCTGTGAGGCAGGCCAGGACTGCCGGGACGACCCACTTCATGGCCGCGGTACGCCTGCGTCGAACTCGATGCGATAGCGACGGCGGATCTCTTCGCGCATTTCCAAATTTCGCTTATCGCGTTCCTCCGACAGCCAGGCTTCGCGTACCTGCTCGCGGACCGCGTCATAAGACGGCTCGCTGGCCGGGATGCGGCTCTCCAGCCGGATCAGATGCGCGCCGAAGGGCGACATCACGGGACCGGTCCACTGGCTCTCCCTTGCCGACGCCAGAGCCTGGTAGAAGCTCTCACCGAACTCACCAACGATCGCCTCGCGGGAGGCCTCGGAGAATGTGCCCGGCACCAGGCTGGGGTCCCCTGCGGGATCCTCGCCTGCAGGCGCACTGCGTAGCGCTGCTTCCGCCGCTGATCGTTCGCTATCGCCAGGTCGTTCGGCACTGAAAACGACATGTCGCCATGTATAGCGCTCGGGCAGACGGAACTGGTCCTTGCGACCGTCGAAAAAGGCGAGGAGATCCGCCTCGGTTGCCGGCATCACGACCGCAACGTCGTCGCTGATGAAGGACATTTTTTGGGCGAGCCTGCGGCGGATAACCACATCGTCCTCGTCGAGCCCGAGTCGGTGTGCCTCGCGAGCGAGGATCTCCTCGTCGATTCTTTCCCGCAGCAGGCCCTTCATCTCTTCCTCGGATGGCGGGTTCATTGTCATTGCCTGCCACGAAGCTGCGATCTGCTCGACATCGCCTTGCGTGATGCGAACCACGGGCTGGCTCATTGCGTCCAGCGCTGAGGCGCCAGCGAACAGGAGCCCGCCGAGTACCAGGAAATGCGCCAGCGGGTCACGAGCGAACGCCGTGATACCCGCCCGTGCCTTTGCAGAGGTTGAGACTTCAGGGCTGGGGGTCATACCAGATCGGCGAGCTCCATGCCCGTTCCTGAATGGTCGGCGACAGGCGCGGGCTCGGCGGCGATCCGTTGCGAAGCGCCTCCCAGGTCGACCAGCGGCATGACGGGTTTTCAAGCACGCGCACGAAGTAGAAGGCGTTCTGGCTTGGGTTGAACATCGGATCAGTCCACGTCGCCTTGAGCTCCACGGCGCCCTTCTTCGAGTCGATGGCGCATGTCGAGAGGTCCACCTTGGCTCCGTTGTCCGGGCACCGATGGGTGCGCGGATCCGGTGTCAGCCCATCGGAGCAGGCAACGTCGAATACTTCCTCCTTTGCCGCGCCATTCTCGACCCAGCCCTTGACGATCTGTGCGCGCTGCAACCAGCCGGAGTTTGGATCGCGAACAGCCCAGACCAGGAAGCGCGGCGTCTTGCCGGGAGCTGGCAGGAGGTCTCCTCCCATCGGCACGCCACGGGCGTATGCCTGGGCAACCAGGTCGCCGCGGCTTGCGATGTCGGCCGGCAGATCGAAACCTGCGAACAGACGCACGCGGATGCGCGGGCCTGACGTCGCGAATGTCTCCTTCCTGCGAAGCGCGGCGTAGATTGCTTCGCGCGTGTTCTCCTCCGCCCAGACGCCAGTGAGACCAGAAGCGCCCCAGGTCTGGAAGCGGACCGCTGAACCCGTGGGAGCATCGGCAGGCGTCCACGCCTTGCGCCCCTCTTTCGGGATCGAGCCCCGCTGTACAGGCTGGCCGTCATTGCGACCGACCTTCGAGAAGTACGCGGACTCCTCTGCGCTCCCGCCGGGTGTTGCGTTGTGGTTGTCGGTCGAGCCGATGAGGCCATACTTGTAGGGGTTGAAGCCTTGTGTCGCCTCGAACTCGATACCGCGCTTCAGGGCGTCGCGCACATAGCCGCCCGCCTGCTTGGTCACCGGCGTGTCGGATCCGACATACCAGTCCATGATCTCGAAATTCCCCCACTCGTCATTGGGCGAAAGCGCTGGATGCGTGTCGGACGTGCCCTTGATCTGAGTGATCTCGGCCAGCGGTTCGTTACGCGCGCGCGCTTCTGCCCAGGCGCGGTCGATCGGCTTGCCATCCCAAGTCACACGCTCGAACATGATGCCGTCAGAGCCGTTGGAATTGTGCGGGATGGCCAGCGATTCTATTCCCTGTCCGCGCTGCGCATCCATCCACGCCCACAGCTTCTCCGGGTTCTGGCTGTCGAAGGCGGAAAAGGGGGCGTCGGGAACCCGGGCAGTCGGATAGAAAATGTTCCGGTGGAGGTTCCGGCCGTCGCGGGAAGAGGTGAACTCATAAGCTACCAATGTTGTGAATTTGCCAGGCTCATTGTGCCGGGCCGCCGCATCCTGGATCACCTTCCAGGCGGAACCCATGGTGGCCCTGTCATACATCTCCGCAGCTGGCGTGCCCGTCCGCAAAGCCGCGGTCACGCGGTTGAAAGCAGCTTGGATCTTGGGCTGGTCGGGGGAAAACAGGTCCGCCGCGTAAGGGATCTTTGACAACGGGCTGTTCGGGTCGTTCATCGCCGGCAACACACCGACATATTCCGCGTGGTCGGTTACGGCGGCAAAGTCGAGCGGCGGCCCGTTGAGCCGGACCTGATAGCCTGACGCATGGTCGAGCGTCGCTCCCTTCGCGTAGCGATACGCGTCATCGGGATCCCCGCGCACGTTGAAGATATAGGCGTCGAAAGA
>JBMOGP010000350.1:0-3787 GCA_049318285.1 Hyphomonadaceae bacterium | reverse complement strand
AGGATCACCTTCTCGGCGATGGCGACGCTCTTCTTTTCAAGTTCGGCCTGCGTGAGCTGGCTGCTGACGCCGTAGGCGCCGCTCTGGATGATCGCCTTGTCGAACAGGCCGGCCGACAGGGGCGATGCAAGATGCGTCATCACGCTGAAGCCGCCGGCGCTCTCGCCGAAAATGGTGACGTTCTTCGGGTCGCCGCCGAACTGGGCGATGTTGGCCTCAACCCAGCGCAGGGCGGCCTGCTGGTCCATGATGCCGTAATTGCCGACGCTGCCGTCGGCATCGCGCAGCGCAGGATGGCCGAGGAACCCCATGGCGCCGAGGCGATAATTGATGCCGACAACGATGACGCCCTTGGCGACGAGCGGTGTCGGATCGGCATAGACGGAGGCAGCGCCTGTGTTGAACGCGCCGCCATGGATCCACACCATCACCGGGAACGGGCCGGCGCCGGTGGGGGCATGAACGTCGAGATAGAGGCAGTCCTCGCTGTCGCCGTTGACGCGGAAGGGGTTGTCCTTCTCGCCGGTCTGCAGGCAGGACGCGGCAGATTTCGTGTTGGCGAGCGGTGTGCTCCAGCTGGCGACCGGCTGCGGCGCGCGCCAGCGAAGCTCGCCCAGTGGCGGGGCGGCATAGGGAATGGCGAAATAGGATTTCATCGCGCCGCGCGGTACGGCGCTCACCGGGCCGCTGGCGGTCACGGCGGTGTCGGGCGCGAAGGCCGCCCCGCCCATGCTGGCGCAGGCAGCGAGCGTGACGCTGGCGAGAACGGCAAGAGCGAAGGAGAGCGGGCGTGTCTTGCGTAGGGTCATGAACCTTCCTCCGTGCAGCAGGTTATCTGCCGCTCGGCTTGGACTTACAGGACTTGTTGCGTGATGCGCCAATGAAAAGCGCGGCGGGCAAGCGCGGGAGTTGTTACCGCCGCAGCAGGAGTTCGACCTGGTTGCCGTCGGGATCGGTAAGGAAGGCATAGGAGAGCCCCTCTCCCGATCTGGCGACGGGGCGCATGAGTTTTGCGCCCGCGGCGGTGGCGCGGGCGATGGCTGCGTCCATATCGGGCACTTCGAGGATAAGGGCCGCCATGCCGCCCGCTTGTGGTGCGCCCGTGGCGCGCGTGGCGATCACGATCGGGGTGGATGTCGCCAGCCTGGCGAGCCCTGGCGTCGAGCCCGTATTCAGCACGATCTCCTTGAAGGTCGGCGTGTCGACCGGGCGGCGTGTCTCCGACATGCCGAAGGCTTCGGAATAGAATCTTGCGAGCGCGTCCACGTCGCTCGCCAGCACGCGCACGGATCGAACCGTGATGCCGGTTTCCTGGGCGAGGGCGGCCGGCGGAGCGGCGAGCAGGCTTGCGGCAAGACAGGCGGCGGCCAGCATGGCTTTCATGACATATCTCCCCTGTCGGTCTCCCCTGTCGGCGGTCAGCGCCGCCCTGGGGTTCAGCAGATGCGCGCAACGCCTGGAGGGCAAGTCAATTCAGCGGCGTTGCGGTGACATCGACACGGTGGAAGGTGATCCGGCCGACCTCGTTGATCATGGTGTCGTTGTCGACGAAGGTCCGGATCGTGGAGGAGATCAGCTGGCCGTTCTCGTCGATGGTGAACAGCCTGAACCGTGTCCGGTCGAGTGGTTCGAGGCGGTAGCGTCCGGTCTGGGTGACGGGGTTGGCCGGGACGCCGCGGATCTCCATCTGGTTCCGGGTGAGGTATGATCCGTCCTCGTGGAACCAGGCGAGGATCTCGCCCTTCACGTCCCCGGAAAGCGTATCGGCCCGCCACGCCCCGACGAGCGTGTGGATCAGGGTGGACGGTTTTGGCTTGCCACGAAACAGCATGGCTGAAGTCCCTTCCAAAGCCATGCCAAGCACAGGCTTCTGCCCGCGCCAACCCCGGAGGGTCAGCTCAGCGAAGCCGACAGTGGCGGGCGCAGCCAGACGTCTCACCTTTACCATAGCGAGGGAAGCTTTACCTGTTGGTTGAACCGGGCGCGCGAACCGGCAGGGGGAGGCGCAAATTCATGGCGACGACAGGCGGATGCCAGTGCGGGGCGGTGTGGCGTGAGATGCACGTCGAGCGGGCCGCGACGTCGCATGTGTGCCATTGCCGGATGTGCCAGAAGGCGACGGGCAGGAGGCCAACTCCTTACCAAGTTCTTGTCCCGGGCGCCGCAATCGCGCCAATCGGCTTGGTGCAATCCTGACCAAGTTTCTCTATCTGTTCAGGATAATTCCCGGAGACGCGTCCTGGACGGCAAACGCATCCTACTGATCGTCGGCGGCGGCATCGCGGCCTACAAGTCGCTGGAGCTGATCCGGCTGCTGGCGCGCGAGGGCATTGGCGCGCGCGTGATCCTGACCAGGGCGGGCGCTGAGTTCGTGACGCCTCTGTCGCTTGGCTCGCTGTCGGGCGACAAGGTCTATCAGGAGTTGTTCAGCCTCACCGACGAAGCGGAGATGGGGCATATCGAGCTGTCGCGCGCGGCCGATCTCGTCGTGGTGTGCCCCGCGACGGCGGACCTGATGGCGAGGGCTGCGAACGGACTTGCCAACGATCTTGCATCCACCGCCCTGCTCGCGACCGACAAGCCGGTACTGATGGTTCCCGCCATGAATGTGCGGATGTGGGAGCACGCCGCCACGAAGCGGAATGTTGCACAGCTGCGCGCAGATGGCGTGACGGTCATGGAGCCGGATGTCGGGCCGATGGCATGCGGCGAGTTCGGCGCCGGCCGGTTGCCCGAGCCTGATCGCATCGCGAAGGAAGTGCGCCGTCTGCTGGCGGGGCCGCAGGGGCATGGCCCGCTTGCGGGCTTTCGCGCCGTTGTCACCGCGGGGCCGACGCGTGAGCCGCTGGATCCTGTACGCTTCATCTCCAACCACTCCTCGGGCCGCCAGGGCTATGCGATTGCAGACGCGCTCGCCCGGCTCGGCGCCGATGTGCGGCTTGTCACCGGGCCGACGCAGCTTCCGGTTCCCGATGGCGTCACGGCGCTGCGTGTCGAGACGGCTGTCGAGATGCAGGACGCGGTGAAGGCGAGCCTGCCGGCGGACATCTTCATCGGCGTTGCTGCTGTTGCTGACTGGCGCCCGGCGATGCGGGCGCAGGGCAAGCTGAAGCTGAAGGGCGGAGCTGACGACAAGGTCGCGCTTCAGCTGGTGGAGAATCCTGACATCCTCAAGTCGATCGGGGCCAGGCGGAAGGATCGTCCGCGCCTCGTGATCGGGTTTGCGGCCGAGACGAGCGATGTCGAGCGCCACGCGCGGGGCAAGCTTGCCCGCAAGGGCTGCGACTGGATCGTCGCCAATGATGTTTCGGGCGACGTGATGGGCGGGGCGGACAATGAAGTGCTGCTGGTGACCAAGGCAGGCGCCGAGCGCTGGCCGCGCATGGGCAAGGCGGAAGTCGCGATGAAGCTTGCCGAGCGGATCGCAGCGACTTTCGACGATTCGCAGACGAACGCGGCGGAATAGCGCAGCCATCCGGAATGGCCCTGGAACCGTTCTCCTTCTAGGTGTCCCCCATGATCCGGCACATTGTCTTCTTCACGCTGAAGGACTCTCGCGAGGCAGCGGAGATCACCGCGCATCTCAAGCGGCTGGGCACGATTCCAGGCTCGACGCTTTTTGAAGTCACCCCCAATCACAAGGCGGATCTGTTCGGCAACGAGATCGACATCGTGGTCTATGCAGAGTTTCCCGATATCGAGGCGCTGCACGCCTACAAGCGCCACCCGACCTACATGGACGTGACGAATACGGTCCGCCCGCGGCGCGAGCTGGGGTTTGCGGCCG
>JBMOGP010000349.1:0-3789 GCA_049318285.1 Hyphomonadaceae bacterium | reverse complement strand
GGAACAGGTCCCGGCTTTCGCGGATCTGCTGGTTGTTGATCGCCGTGATCAGGTCGCCCTGTTTGAGACCCGCAACTTCAGCCGCGCCGCCCGCATCGACAGAGGTGACGATGGCGCCTTCCGGCTTCTGCAGGCCATAGGATTCGGCGATCGCCTGATCGACCGAACGGGCCGTGAGACCCATCGTGCCGCGGCGCGTCTGGCCGAACTCGCGCAGCTGCTCGGTGACGACCTTGGCGAAGTTTGCAGGCACGGAGAAACCGACACCGACTGAACCGCCCGCCTCGCCCGGTGAGATGATGGCGGTGTTCACGCCGATCACTTCGCCACGCAGGTTGAACAGCGGCCCGCCGGAGTTCCCCTTGTTGATCGCAGCGTCGGTCTGGATGAAGTCGTCATAGGAGCCCGCGCTGATGTCGCGGTTCCGGGCGGAGATGATGCCGGCGGTCACGGTACCCCCGAGGCCGAACGGGTTGCCGATGGCGACCACCCACTGGCCGACGTCGGCCGAATCCGAATTGCCCCATGGAACGGCTGTCAGTGGCGCGCGTGGTTCGACCTTGAGCAGAGCAAGGTCCACATCCTCGTCCGCGCCGAGCAGCTTGGCCGCCAGCACGGAACCATCCGACAGCACGACATCGATCTCGTCTGCGCCTTCGATGACGTGGTTGTTGGTGACCACATAGCCGGCGGTGTCCACGATGAACCCAGAGCCCAGTGACGACTGGCGACGCGCGCCGCCCTGCCCGCGGCCGAGCAGGTCGTTGAACTCGTTGAGCGGGGAATTGGGGCCGAAGGCCGGCAGGCCGTCGCCGCGCGACACGGTCTGCCGTGTTGCGATGTTGACCACGGCCGGCATCAGGCTTTTGGCCAGCGCCGAGAAATCGTCACCCATGACAGCGGCTGCAGACACGGGAGATAGCGGCGCGCCGGGCTGGGCGATGGCCCGGGGCGGAGCTTCCATTTTCAGAAGCGCCGGGGCGAAAAAGGCGCCCGCGATGGCCGCAACGCCGAGGACAGGAATGCCAACCTTGATGAGAAGCGAGCGCTTGGACGACGTGCCCGGCATGAGTTCAGGACTCCCAGTCAGCAGCCCGCACGGGGGCTGGTTCCGCTGCGGACACTGGCCCCAAAGCTCCGCGTCTGCAAGGCGACCCGCCCGCCAGGAACAGGTCATCCGCGCATAAATCAGCGACGAAATTGCGGAACAATGATGGCCGCGACGCCCCCTGGGTCAGGGTTCACGTGGCTGTGTGCGGTCGGCGGGGCGAACAGCCGGCTAGGCGCTGCGGCTGACCGGCCGCGCTTCCTCAGTCGCGAGGCCCTTCACATGGTGCATCTTGGCGATCAGCTCGCGCTGGTCCACCGGCTTGGAGAGATAGTCCGTCATCCCCAGTGCAATGTATCTTTCGCGGTCACCGCTCATGGCGTCGGCCGTCAGGGCGATGACGGGCAGGCTTGACCAGCGCGGCTCGGCGCGCATGCGCTGGATGGTCTGCTTGCCGTCCATGACGGGCATGTGGACGTCGAGCAGAACGATATCGAAGGTGTGCTGAGCCAGGAGATCGAGCGCCTCCTTGCCGTTGGTCGCCTCGACGATGTCGCACCCCTGCGGCGCGAGGAAGAGCTTGATGACCTGGCGGTTGATGGCGTTGTCGTCGGTCAGCAGCACCCGCAACCCGCGAAGCGATTTTCGCGCCGGTTCAGCAGCCCGCGACAACGACAGGCCGGGCGAGGGCGTGGCGGCAGCCGCCTCCTGCGCACAAAAGGTGAAGGTGAAAGTAGAGCCCTTGCCGGGTTCACTTGTGACCGTGATGTCGCCGCCCATCATGCGTGCGAGCTGCCGCGAGATGACGAGGCCAAGGCCTGATCCGCCGAACTTGCGCGTGGTCGCACCATCGGCCTGGGTGAAGACGGAGAACAGCTTTCCGACCGTTTCGTCGGTCATGCCTATGCCGGTATCGCTCACTTCGACGACGACCATGTGATCGCCCGTGTCCAGCCTCCTGGACGACAACGAGATCTCGACGCGGCCTTTCGCAGTGAACTTGATGGCGTTCGAGACAAGGTTGCTCACGCACTGGCGCACGCGTGTGGGATCGTAGCTGAGGCGCTGGGGGAAGTTCGAATCATAGCGGACCAGGAGGTCCAGCGCCTTTTCCTCGGCCGTTGACTGAAACAGCTGCCGGGTGCGTTTCATCGTATGCAGGAAGTCGCCAGGCGTCGCCGAAATTTCCATTTTTCCAGCTTCGATCTTCGTCAGGTCCAGAACATCGTTGAGCAGCGCCATCAGCGACTTTCCGGAATCAAGGATGACGCCGACCTTTTCCTTCTGGGGCGGCGAGAGTTCGTCTGCGTCCAGCGCCTGCGCCATGCCCAGCACGCCATTGAGGGGGGTGCGGATCTCGTGACTCATGTTTGCGAGGAATTGCGACTTGGCGATCGAGTGCGCTTCGGCCAATTCCTTCGCGGCGCGGAGTTCACCCTCCAGGGCCTTCCAGCGCGAAAGATTGACGATCATGCCGATGACGCGGCGCCTGGAGGGATCGTCAGCGTGGAGAATGCGCGAGCGCATCTGGAACCAGATGTACTCACCGCTGGCAGTGAGTAGCCGAATTTCCTGGTCGGTCGCGTCGATGCGTCCGGCGCGGACCTGCCTGATCCGGTCGGATCCCAGCGGCACGTCGTCGGGATGAGTCCGTTTCGTGAGCGTCCAGAGCGGTGCCTCGACCGGCTCGACGCCGAGCAAAGCCGCAAAGGTCTCGTCGGGGTGGAATGTGAGTGGGTCGAGACCAATCTCGAAGTATCCGTCGCCCGTCGACGAAACGACGAATTCCAGCTTCTTGCGCGCTGACTGGCTTGCATCGATTGCGCGGTTCAGCTGTCGGTTCGACTGCGACGCGGACCAGGCCGCCTGTGCGATGCAGACGACCGTGCCAAGCGCCGTCACGGTTGAGGCGATCGCAACTTGCCAGGGAAGCTGGCTCCACACCGTATGCAGCATCATGTAAAGAAGCGCGAGAACAGGAACGCTCACGGTCAAGACAAGTGTCTGCGTCGACTTCTGATGGTTGAAGCCGGCATAGAGCGCGACGGTTGTGGAGGTAGCGACGGCGGTGATGGCTGCGGCGACATTTCCAGTCGCGTAAAGACCAAGCGCGCATGCAGCCCAGGTTCCGTACGAAACCATGCTGGCGGTTGTGCTCGGCACAACCGACCTATCCCGTCCCTCGACGAGGCGCCCTACCAGCACCGTGGACGCCAGGTTCGACAGGACAGCCAGGACCACGAATGTGACTGTGAACTGCGCACCGAGAAAATGGTTTACGTGGGCAGCTGCAAACAGCGCCAGCACGGAGACAACAGCAATTCCGCTCTTGTCCGCGGGCGCCCAGACTTCCTGCCTGATCCACCCCGCCAACGTTCGCCGCGTTCCCACCGTTCCTGCCAAGGGCCGCCCCAATGCGCGTGTTGACGAACTCTCAATGCCAGATGGCAATGTAGCCGAAAGCTCTTAAGGACCGGTGCAAGGCTGGAAGGGCAGTGCGGCCGCGCTCGCGCATATGCAGCCCTGTTGAAGGCCTGGTGGGGCCCGCGAGCGCCTTGCCCGGAGAATCTGGCACTCACGGGCATGGCCTGTTAGGTGAAGGGCCAGAAGAGGTTTCTCATGCCCGTGCACCGCCCCGTCGACGCGACGAGCCACGTCTATCTGATCGATGCGTCGGGATTCATCTTCCGCGCCTATCACGCCTTGCCGCAGCTCACGCGCAAGTCGGACGGCCTGCCTGT
>JBMOGP010000348.1:0-3800 GCA_049318285.1 Hyphomonadaceae bacterium | reverse complement strand
GCACGGGCGCGATTGCGGGAATGCCCCGGCCGGTCAGCTGGCCGGGGTAACGTCGACCGTCCTCGCCTGTTCATCCGGTAGCGTGACGATCAGGTACTCTTCAGCCGTTTTCACGTCGCCCGAGCCTTCCTCGATCCATGACCGGCTCACCTTCAGGGTCACCCGCTCGGCGGATTCCTCGACGACCTCCCACGAATTGAAGTCGCCGATCTGGAAGACGCGGGTCCAGCCTTCGGGCGCGGTAAACAGGGCGAGGTAGGTGTAGAGGCCGTTGATCGCGGGATCGCCGCCTGCGGTGGAGAAGATCTTGGCGCCGTCTGCGCCCTCGACCATGCGGACGTCGGTAACATAGGCAGCCTCCATCGGCTCGCCTTCGGCCGCGACGGTGCGAGGCGGGCCGGAGGGCTTCAGGGCAGGCGGGGCGGGGCTTTCGGCGGCAGGGGCAGCGGGAGCTGTCGTTTGCGGCGCCACCGGCTGGCAGGCGGCCAGCGCAAGTGCGGCCAATACGATCAATCTCATGTTCGACCCCTTGGTTATGGGAAGTATAGCCGAGGCAGTCGCATTTCGCCATCCCGCTGGTTTGATCCCATACACGTTCGGGGCTATATCCTGCGCATGGCTCAGCCCCCCTCATACAAGCCGGTGATCGGCGCCCTTCTGAAGGGCTACAAGGCGACGCTTTCGCCAGCCTTCGTCGCGCTGGGCGTGCGGTGCCGGCATGAGCCTTCCTGCTCTGAATACTGCGCGGAATGCGTGAGCCGGTATGGCGTGTGGGCGGGGTCGTGGATGGGGCTGGCGCGGTTTGTGCGCTGCCGCCCTGGAGGATCGCACGGGTGGGACCCGGCGCCGACCCTCACGAGCACCGGTGCGCGGTGGTTCACCCCCTGGCGCTATGGCGTCTGGAGCGTGGACCGGTCCCAACCTGCGCGCCCTTAGGTTCCAGGGGGCCAAATCGCAATCAAACCGGACGGTAGCGGGTTCAAAGACCCTGCGAAGTGCTTTACCCGTCCTGCGGAGCACGAAAGACGAGACAATGATCAACGTATCCTTCCCCGATGGCTCGGTGCGCGAATACCCGGATGGGTCGACGCCGATGACGATTGCGGAGGCCATCTCCAAGTCGCTGGCCAAGCGCTCGGTGATCGCCAGGGTGAATGGCGAGCTGTTTGACATGAAGCGGCCGCTGCCGGGCGATGTGACGCTCGAACTTCTGGACATCAATGCGCGCGGGTCGCTGGACCTGTTGCGCCATGACGCTTCGCACGTGATGGCGCAGGCGGTGCAGGAGCTGTTTCCGGGCACGCAGGTGACGATCGGCCCGGTGGTGGAGGACGGGTTCTACTACGACTTCGCGCGAAAGGAGCCGTTCTCGACGGAGGACTTTGCGAAGATCGAAGCGAAGATGAAGGAGATCGTCGACCGCGACCTGCCGATCAACCGCGAGGTATGGTCGAAGGACGATGCGATCGCGCATTTCAGGGGCATTGGCGAGGACTACAAGGCGCAGATCATCGATGACATCATCCCGCCGGGTGAGGACATCACGCTCTATGCGCATGGCGACCAGTGGAGCGATTTGTGTCGCGGGCCTCACCTGCCGAGCACGGGCAAGCTGCCAAAGGCGTTCAAGCTGATGAAGCTGGCGGGCGCGTACTGGCGCGGCGATCATCGCAACGAGATGCTGCAGCGGATGTACGGCACGGCGTGGGCGAACGAGAAGGATCTCGCCGCCCACCTCGTTCGGCTTGAGGAAGCCGAGAAACGGGATCACCGCAAGCTTGGGCGCGAGCTCGACCTCTTCCACATGCAGGAAGAGGGCAAGGGGATGGTGTTCTGGCATCCCAAAGGACTGACGCTGTGGCGGACGGTCGAGAGCTATGTGCGCCGGCGGCTGGACGATGCGGACTATATCGAGGTGCGCACGCCGCAGGTCCTGGACCGCAAGTTCTGGGAACAGTCAGGCCACTGGGAGAAGTATCGCGACAACATGTTCGTCGCGGAGACGGCGGAAGACGAAGTTCTGTCGCTGAAACCGATGAACTGCCCTGGGCATGTGCAGATTTTCAAGCAGGGGCAGAAGAGCTATCGCGACCTGCCAATGCGGATGGCGGAGTTTGGCGCGTGTCACCGCTATGAGCCTTCAGGCGCGCTGCACGGCCTGATGCGTGTACGCGCCTTCACGCAGGACGATGCGCACATCTTCTGCCGCGAGGACCAGATCGAGAGCGAGACGGCGCGCTTCATCACGTTGGCCAAGTCTATCCATGCGGACTTCGGGCTGGAGACGCATCACATCAATCTGGCGACGCGGCCTGAGCAGCGCGCCGGCTCGGATGAGTTCTGGGACAAGGCTGAGACACAGATGCTGTCTGCGGCGCGCGCGGCCGGTGTCGAGCCGGTGATCGCGGAGGGCGATGGCGCATTCTACGCGCCGAAGCTGGACTTCGTGATCAAGGACGCGATCGGCCGCGAGTGGACGATCGGCACGATCCAGCTGGACTATGTGCTGCCGGATCGTCTGGACGCTGAGTATGTCGGCGAGGATGGCGGCAAGCACAGGCCTGTCATGCTTCACCGTGCGATCCTCGGGTCGCTGGAGCGCTTTATCGGGGTTCTGATCGAGAACTATGCCGGCGCCTTCCCGATCTGGCTGTCGCCGGTGCAGGTGGTGGTCGCCTCGATCTCCGAAGGCGCACATGCGTATGCGGAGGAAGCTGCAGCGGAGCTTCGCAAGGCGGGTCTGCGCGTGGCGGTGGATACGCGGGGCGAGAAGATCAACTACAAGATCCGGGAGCATTCCCTGCAGAAGGTTCCGGTGATTGCGGTGGTCGGCGCGAAGGAGGCGGAGGAACGCAAGCTGGCGCTGCGCCGCTTTGGAAGCCAGGCGAACGAGGTCGTACTGCTGGATGATGCGAAGGTGTTCCTCGCCGAGGAGGCGCTGCCGCCTGATCTGAAACGCACGAAGGCGTGACGACGAAGGCGATCATCGCGCATGCCCGGGTCCTTGGCCTGCGGCTGAGGCTCGGGCTGGTTGACCTGACGACTGTCGAGGCCTGGGCGGACGAAGCGATCCTGGCGCCGGGAGCGCCGGCGGAGATGGCTGACCTCTGCCTTGCGACGCGGGCGGGTGAGCGGATCATTTCGCGTATCCTGACCGAGTTGGGCGGTCCTGCAAGCGCGCTGGATGTGATGCGCGCCATCGCAGTCGTGCCTGTTGAGGCCTCCGATCAGGACGCGCTGCGGCGGTTGGCGGACAATCTCGATCCCATCGTGCGCGAGATCGAAGCGTGCGAGCCGCTTCCGCCCCTGATGAAGCCCCTGCTGTCGCTGGCGAGGGATTTCTGGCAGGCGCGGATGATCTCGTCCCAGGCGATGGATTTTGTGCAAGAGCGGATGTGCGACGTGCTGCACGCGATGAAGGAGCATGCGGCGGAACTGCCGGAGGAAAAGGCGGTGGCGCCCGCGCCGGTGGTTCACCGCGTCTCTGCCATCGTGGTGAGTTATCACACGGGTGAGCCTCTGCTGACCTGTCTCGCAGCGCTGGAGAACGAGCCTGCGGTGGATGAGATCATCCTCGTCAACAACGGCAATCCGGTGGAAATGCTGGAGCGTGTTGAGGATACGCACGCGAACTCGCGCAAGCTGAAGATCACCGGCGGCGGTGTTAATCGAGGCTTTGCCGCGGGTGTGAACCTTGGCGTGGCGTCAGCGTCGGGGGATCGCATGCTGATCATCAATCCAGATGCTGTGCTGCAGCCGGGATCGGTTGCCGCGCTCGAGGTCGCGATTGGCGGCGCAGC
>JBMOGP010000347.1:0-3802 GCA_049318285.1 Hyphomonadaceae bacterium | reverse complement strand
AAGGCCCATCGTTTGCGGACGCAGACCAAGCAGCTGGAAATAGCTCTCGAAAATGCGGTCTGGCAGTGTCTCGGGTTCTGCCAGGAACTTGTCCGTCATCGCCAGCAACATCTCGCTTGGCGCCGCATCGTGCAGCGCGTGGACAAGACGCGCCTGATAGCACGACCAGCGCGACGCCTTGTAGGCCGCCTCATTGCCAAACTCGATCACCGCGCGGCGATCAACAAGAAACATTGCCGCGTAGACAAGCGGTATCTCGAAGCTGCTTTCCAGCAGTTTGTGCTGCTGCACAATCTCGACCAGCTTCTGATAGGCGCGCGCAGCGCACGCGAAGTCCTCGCGCGGATCAACGCCGCGCCGCCAGTGCAGCAGCCCCAGATCGACATATGCCTCGGCTGTGACCCTGCAGTTCTGCGCCGCCCACTCGAAATTGCTGTTGGCCAGCAACTCGCTGATCACACCCGGCCCGCGCGCGATCAGGGCCTCGGCTTCCGCCACGCGGCTTTCGTAGTGTTGGAGCCCGCCCACACTGCCTCGCGAGTCAGTTAACACTCCCACCTACAACTCGATGATCTTCACGCCCTTCGGGCTCGCCGCCAAGGCCAGCTTGCCACTCTTCAGCTTCAGCGCCTTTTCCCCGAACAGCTCGCGCCGCCAGCCCTTCAGCGCCGCGATATCCGGCTCCTTCTCGCGCGCCAGCGACTCCACATCCGCCGCATTCGCGATCAGCCGCGTCGCGATGCCCGCGTCATCCGACACCTGTTTGAGCAACACTTTCAACAGCTCAACCATCGCTCCCGGGGGCGGGCCGGAGCGCTCGGGTTCGTCCACCTTCGGGGCATATGCATCGGGATCGTCCAGCGCCTGGTTGATCGCCTGCAGCAGGCCCGCGCCATGCCGCGACTTGCCGAACCCCTGCTGCACGGCGCGCATCCGCTCGAGAGCCTCCAGCGTGCGCGGCTTCTGCTGCGCGATCTCCTGGATCGCGTCATCCTTCAGAATGCGTCCGCGCGGCTTGTCCGTCTCCTGCGCCACGCGTTCACGCCAGCTCGCCACATTTGCCAGCACGGCGAGATAGTCGTTGCGATACTTGCGGATCTTCAGCCGCTTCCAAGCGGTTGCCGGGTCGAACTGGTAGATCTCGGGATCGAGCAGGGCCGCATGCTCGTCCTCGATCCATTCCATGCGGCTCTGCTTCTCCAGCTTCCCCCGCAGGATCTTGTAGATCTCGCGCAGATAGAGGACATCGCCACGGGCGTAAATCAGCTGCTTGTCGGTCAGCGGCCGCCGCACCCAGTCAGTGAACTGCGAGGACTTGTCGACCGTCCCGCGCACCACTTTCGAGACGAGGTTCTCGTACGAAATCGAATCCCCCAGCCCGCACGCCATCGCCGCGATCTGGGTATCGAACACCGGCCCGGGCACATGCCCGATCAACCGCGAGAAGATTTCGAGATCCTGCCGGGCCGCGTGGAAAACCTTTGTCCGTGACGCGTCCGCCAGCAGCTGGTTGAGCGGGGCGAGGTCGATCCCCTTGGCCAGCGGGTCCACCAGCACATCATAGTCCGACGACGCTACCTGGATCAGGCACACCTGCGGCCAATAGGTGGTCTCGCGATGAAACTCGGTGTCGACGGCCAGGAAATCATCCCCCGAAAGCCGCTCGCACGCCGCCTCCAGCGCCGCCGTGTCGGTGATCAGGCGGATTTCGCCAGCCTCAGCGTCCTTCAAATCCGTGATCTCCCGGATCGGGCCCAGCCCAGAACAGAATCAGACTATGGGCGGATATTGACAATCTCGACGGCGACATGCGCTTGTCCGCCCATTCTATCAAGCCAAATCCCCCGGATTCTGCGGGAAAAGCAGGAGTTTTGCCCCGATGCATGCCTACAGGACGCATACCTGCGGCCAGCTGCGCGCGGAGCATGTCGGGAGTACCGTCAAGCTGTCCGGCTGGGTTCATCGCAAACGCGACCTTGGCGGCCTGCTGTTCCTCGACCTGCGTGACCATTACGGCATCACCCAGTGCGTGGTGACCCCGTCCAACCCGCACTTCCAGCGGCTGGAGCGCATCCGGGTCGAATCCGTCATCTGCCTCACGGGCGAGGTCGTGAAACGCGATGCAAATACGGTGAATGCGCCGCTAGCCACCGGCGAGATCGACCTCAAGGTTCAGGACCTCACCATCCTGTCCGAGTCCGAGGAACTGCCGCTGCCCGTCTTTGCCGGGCCGGAGTATCCCGAGGATGTCCGCCTCAAGTACCGCTTCCTCGACCTCCGCCGCGAGACGCTGCACGCAAACATCGTGACGCGCACGAAAGTCATCGCCTCGATGCGCAAGCGCATGCACGAGACCGGCTTCACCGAGTATTCGACCCCGATCCTCACCGCGTCCTCGCCCGAGGGCGCGCGCGACTTCCTCGTGCCCAGCCGCATCCACCAGGGAAAGTTCTTCGCGCTGCCCCAGGCGCCGCAGCAGTACAAGCAGCTGCTGATGGTCGCGGGCTTCGACCGCTACTTCCAGATCGCGCCCTGCTTCCGCGACGAGGACCCGCGCGCCGACCGGCTGCCCGGCGAGTTCTACCAGCTCGATCTCGAGATGAGCTTCGTTACCCAGGAAGACGTCTGGGATACGATGGAGCCCGTCCTCCGCGGCGTGTTCGAGGAATTCGGCAACGGCAAACCCGTCACGCAGAAATTCCCGCGCATTCCGTACGACACCGCCATCCGCAAATACGGCTCCGACAAGCCCGACCTCCGCAACCCGATCGAGATGGGCAACGTCTCAGATCACTTCCGTGGCTCCGGCTTCAAGGTCTTCGCCGGCATGCTCGAGAAGGACGCGAAGAACGAAGTCTGGGGCATTCCTGCAAAAGGCGGCGGCAGCCGCGCCTTCTGCGACAAGATGAATTCGTGGGCGCAGGGCCAGGGCCAGCCAGGCCTCGGCTACATCTTCTGGCGTGAGGGTGAAGAAGGCGGAGCAGGACCTGTCGCCAAGAACATTGGCCCGGAACGTGCTGAAGCCATCCGCCAGCAGTTCGGTCTCGCCGTCGGCGACGCGATCTTCTTCACCGCCGGTCTCCCGGCGAATTTCTACAGGTTCGCAGGCGAAGCACGTAACCGCGTCGGCGCGGAACTTGGCCTCACCCAGCCTGATCAGTTCGCCTGTTGCTGGATCGTCGATTTCCCCTTCTACGAATGGAACGAGGACGAGAAGCGCGTCGACTTCGCGCACAACCCGTTCTCCATGCCGCAGGGCGGCCTTGAAGCGCTCAACAGCGGCGCCGATCCACTGTCGCTGAAAGCTTTCCAGTACGATATGGTGTGCAACGGCTATGAGATCGCCTCCGGCTCCATCCGCAACGCCAGTCCGGAGACGATGGTCCGCGCTTTCGAGATTACCGGCCTCACCAAGGCAGATGTCGAGACGCAATTCGGCGGCATGTACCGCGCCTTCCAGTTCGGCGCTCCGCCCCACGGCGGCATGGCTGCAGGCGTGGATCGCATCGTCATGCTCGTTTGCGGTGTCCAGAACCTTCGCGAGATCACGCTCTTTCCGATGAACCAGCAGGCGCAGGACCTGCTGATGGGCGCGCCGAGCGAGGCCGACATGAAACAGCTGCGCGAACTCGGAATCAGGGTTGTCGCCGACAAGAAATAGCGCCCACGGAAGGGGATCCGCATGAGGCTGGTAGTTGCTGGTGGACTTGCGCTGGCGCTGACCGCGTGTGCGGGGACCCCGGATGTCGAGGTGACCGCGCTGGCCGATGGGCGGTTCCTGTATGCGACGATGCCAGTTGGC
>JBMOGP010000346.1:0-3813 GCA_049318285.1 Hyphomonadaceae bacterium | reverse complement strand
AAATTCAGCCAGGACGACAGGTAGTAACTCATCAGGCCGAGCCCGCCCGCCGCGAGCCACCACCTTGCAACAGGCTTTTCGCGCATGCGGGTGAAGGCCACGACGCCGACCACCAGATAGACCGGCAGCGAGAACGCCATGCGCAATGTGAGAAGCTGCGAGACGCCAATACCTTCGGCGAAGGCAAGCTTGATGACGACGCCCTTGAGCGAGAACAGGCCGGCGCCCGCTGCGGCGAGGATCACGCCGGTCGTGCGATTGCGGGATTCGGTCTCGATCAGCGCAGCGGTCACTGGGCTGGCGGCGCAGGCTCGGTCGTCGGGGCAGCAGCAGGTTTGCGGAAGCGGAGCGTCATGCGGTCGCTTTCGCCGATGGCGGCGTATCTGGCGGCATCATAGCCTTCGGCTTCGGGCGTACCCGGTTGCGGCTCGTCGAGCGTGGGCGGGAGCATCCAGACGCCAAGGGGATGGTCGGCCGGGTCGTTCGGGTTGGCGTTGATCTCGGAGGATTCCTCAAGCACGAAGCCGGCGTTCTGCGCGAGCTGCACGACATAGCTTTCAAGGACATAGCCCGTGCTGGCGCGCAGGTCCTGGTCGCGCGCGGATGGCAAGCGGTGCTCCTCGAGGCCGAGCACGCCGCCGGGTTTCAGCGCGCGGAACGCGTCCGCGAAAATCTTGTCGGCATAGCCGCCGGCCATCCAGTTGTGCACGTTGCGAAAGGTGAGCACCGCATCAGCCGTACCATCAGGCGCCAGACCCGGGCTCGCGCGCGAGGCGACGGTCAGCGTGATGGCGCCATAGGTTTCCGGACGCTCCACGAACGCTGCCCGGTAGGTCTCGACATTGGCGCGTGCGCCCTCGGACGCTGCCGGATCGACATGGGCAGCGTAGAGTTTTCCACCGCCGCTTTTGAGATAGGGGCCAAGGATCGCGGTATACCAGCCGCCGCCAGGGGCAATCTCCACGACAGTGTCGGACGGCTTGATGCCAAAGAAGGTCAGCGTCTCGACAGGGTGGCGCCATTTGTCGCGCGCCTTCTCCTGCTCCAGCCGCCAGGCGCCCGCAACGGCCGCCTCGAGCGGCGATGCATCCGCGGCAGCCTCCGCCACAGGCCCCTTCTCCGCGGCCGGCGCTGGCTCGCCGCCCCCGCAGGCGGAAAGCCCGAACACAGCGAGCGCAAGCAGAAGATGGCCTGTTTTCATGTCTTTTCCTGACGGTCCCCGACAGCGGTTCAAATCGACTTTACCTCGGCGGCGTCACTTGACCACCCGGTCTTGACGGCAGGCAGGCGCGTTCCCAACTCCAATACCGAGGCAGCGCATGTGCGGGCCTTGGAGGCCAAGGCGCAGACCATAAGGTGGCGCCGCGAATGGTCTCCGGACGTCAACCCAAGCGGACGCGGCTGCGTCCGACTGTTGCTTGAACGAGGACAGAGATGAGCAATTTCGATTTTTCCCCCCTTTATCGCACCGTTGTCGGTTTCGACCGGCTCGCCAGCCTGATCGACACCGCCACCCGGCTTGATGGCGTGCAGGGCTATCCTCCCTACAATATCGAGCAGTCGACGGACGACGAAAATGCGTACGCCATCGAACTGGCCGTCGCAGGCTTCGGCGACGACGATCTCGACCTTGAAGTTAAGGAAGGCCAGCTGATCGTCATCGGCAAGAAGGATGGCGGCGCTGAGAACCGCAAATTCCTCCACCGCGGCATTGCCGAGCGCGGCTTCATCCGGCGCTTCCAGCTTGCCGACCACGTGGTGGTCAGTGGCGCCCACCTGAGGAACGGCCTGCTGCGCATCGAACTGAAGCGCGAGCTGCCGGAAGCGATGAAACCGCGCAAGATCACGATCGGCGGCGAGCATTCGCCCAAGGTGATCGACGCGCGCAAGGCTTCTGCTGCGTGAGGGTCTTGAACCCAGAGGCAGGCATTCCGATCTGAGTGTCGGCCTGCAAGACGCGAGGCGAGCCGGCCGGCCCTCTCCCTCCCCCTGGAGCGGCTGGCCTGGATCCCTCGAAAGAGAGCGGCGCGCCCCTCCCCCCGGACGCGCCGCTTTTCTTTTGTGCTCCCCGGCCAGATCAGGCCGGGCATTCCGTGTCCATGCGGCCTTCAAGGGCGGCCATGCGCTGACCCATCGACATCATGTCCTCGATTGTGAGGCCAGCATCACTGAGCGCCTTCATCCCGGCCTCGGCATCCATGGCCTCTGCGCTCATGGTCGCAAGCACGAATTGCGTCTCCTTGTCGGTGAGCGCCGACTCGATGATGCGGGTCTGGCAGGCGCACCTGGCCGCGGCCTGCTGGCCCTCCTCCTCAACGCAGGCGGCGGTGCCCCTGGTCACGAACGCGCTCTCGCCGGCGCCACAGGCGCTGAGGGCGGCAAGGCCCGCGAGGGCAAAAATGGCGGCTGGGATTCTGGTCATGATGGCTCTCCTTCCGGAGCGCGGTATCAGAAGCCGCGCAGCCTGTCCGCCAGCTGATCGATCATGGCCTGCGGCGCTTCAGGCCAGAGCAGGCAGACGATGGCGGCGCCCGCAAGCGCGCCGCCCAGGTGGGCCGCATGCCCGACACCGTCGCGCAGACGACCTGCGGACGCAACGGCAGACCAGATGATGTAGCCAAGCGCAAAGACGATCATCGGCATCGGAACGGCGAAGAAGAGATAGATTGTCGAGAACGGGAAGAAGAGCGCAGCAGCCGTTGTGACACCGGATATGGCGCCCGATGCGCCAAGCGCCCGATAGTTCGGATCGCGGAAATGCTCCATCCATGTCCAGGCAGAGCCGACGATCAGCGAGCCGGAATAGATCGCCAGAAATCCTGCCGTCCCCAGTCCGACTTCAAGCGCAGGCCCGAAGAAGACCAGGGCCAGCATGTTGAAGAACAGGTGCGTCGGGTCGCCATGGATGAAAGCGGACGAGACCCAGCGATACCACTCCCTGTGCCGCTTGATGCGGCCCACGTCGAACATCAGCGTGTCGAGCAGGCGCGCGTTCTGGAACGCAGCGATGGAGAGGCCGACATTGATCGCCAGCAGGACGAGGTTGACCGGCGCTCGCAGCAGCAGGGAGAACGGATCCATCGCGGCGCTCCCGGGGGAATCAGGGTTCGTCGGCCGGGCGCTCGGCTGGCAGGGCGTCGCCTTCTGCTGGGGGTTCGACGACCTGGGGTTCGACGACAGGGGGTTCTACGACTGGGGGTTCGACGACTGGGGTTTCGACGACTGGGGTTTCGACGCCGACGCCTTCTTCGGCGAAGGCGATGGGCGCCTCTTCCTGAACCGCTTCAACCTGATCCGTCGAGACGGATGCGCCTGCGGCGGCACCCTTGCCGCCACGACGGCGGCGACGGCGAGGACGGCTCTCGCCGGATTCGGGCGCGGCGTCCTCCTGCGCCGAGGTGTCGGCCCCGGCAACACGAGCAGCGTCTTCGCCATCGGCGACGGGCGCCGCGGCAGGCGCAGGGCGGATGTCGACACGCTGGGGACGCAGCAGGAAGATCGTGGTCGTGGTGTCGTCGGTGAAGGCCTTGAGGGTGTCGATCGCCTGCCCCGCCACGAACTTGCGGCGCAGCTCGCGGAAGGAGCGCGCGGCCGAGCGCAGCGGTGTCAGCGTGACAGCTTCCTTGCCAAGCGTGACGGTGAAGGTCTCCGCGCCCGCAAGCGAGCTTTCGAGATTCTCCGCCGCCCACGGCAGGAAGAACAGGGCGAGATCGTCCTGAAAGAGCGGCGCCAGCGTTTCCTTGAGATCATCGAGTGCAGCAAACGGGCCGGACGCGGTGGGCGCCGACATGAACTCGCACCATTTGGCGACGA
>JBMOGP010000345.1:0-3825 GCA_049318285.1 Hyphomonadaceae bacterium | reverse complement strand
GCGGAGAGCAGGCGCTCCAGAACGTCCTCGCCGCCAACACGCGCGACACCAGCCGGCTGTCGAGCGCCGGCGCCTTCGTCAAGGAACAGTCCTACAAGCTGCAGAAGGTCGGCTGGGGCAAGGAGCGGGTGAAGAATCCCGACGCAATCCTCAGGTCAATGAAGACCTCGACCCAGGCCTCCAAGCCGATCACCGATGCAGTCTCGAAACTCTTCGCCGGCCCTGATCTCGACGCGATGCTCACCACCATCGCCGTCTCGCCGACCACCGCCGACAGCCTGTGGGACAAGTTCTCGGTCATCGCCGTGAACGCGCCGGGCAAGGCCCTCAGCAATGTCTCGCCAGTCGCCGTCGCACAACAGGACCTCAAGATCGCACCGCAGTTCAACGGCACGGCCAACCGCATGGTCACGCTCGCCGCTCTCCACGCGATCGACGCCGAGAAGACCAATGGCGAGCAGGTGAAGGCCACGATGGCCGACCCGATGTCGCGCCAGTGCCTGGAAGAAGCGCAACAATATCTCTATGGCTGCGTCTCCACCGCCTACACCCGCTACGAGCTAACCTTCTGTCTCGCCCGCCACGGCCTGCGGTTCGAGAACGACAAGGTCCGCTCGATGGGAAGCTGCTTCGCCGAGATCTCGAAATAGTCTGACCTGCCCAAGACAAGAAGCCGCCCCGGTCGCAAGGCCGGGGCGTTTTGCTTTTGGGTCCTGCGCGGATCAACCACGTCGAAAGAGCCAGTTGCCCTCCGCCGCCAAACAAGCCATCTCCCACCGATGACCGTCGCCGACCAAGCCGCCTTACTACGCGAAGACTTCGCCTTTCTCGATGAGTGGGAAGCGCGCTTCACCCATCTCATCGACCTTGGCAAATCACTGCCGCCGCTGCAGCTGGACGAATACTCAGAGGCCAACAAGGTGCGCGGCTGTTCCAGCCAGGTCTGGCTCGTCGCCGAACCCTCGCCCGAAAGTCCCGGAGCCATCCGCTTCCGCGGCGGCTCAGACGCGATGATCGTCGCCGGACTCGTCGCCATGCTGCTGCACCTGTTCTCCGACCAGCAGCCCGAGGACATCCTCGCTTTCGACGCACCTGCCTTCATGCGCGAGATCGGCGTCGCCGACGCCCTAACGCCGCAACGCTCCAACGGCCTAGCCTCCATGCTCCAGCGCATCCGCGTGCACGCGGGCGAGGCGTAGGATCGAGCAACGCCAACGCGCGCTCACCTACACTCGCGATAAGCATCCGCCGGCGCATCCAGCGCCTGCGCCTTGTCCGCCGCATGTCACGCAACACCCAGGCTCATCCCCGGATGCGCAAGCGGGCTGTCACAAACCTAACCTGCGTTGTCACAAATTATCCACAGAAACCTGTTACACCTCTGATTTATTGCTATTTTTTATACAAAACTCTCACCACTTGCGACCGTCACAAATGATTTGCAGAACCGGTGATACAGGCTTCTTTCTATCGCGCACCGGCCACAAGGCCGAGGGAGCCTCGTCCGTGCTGATCCAGCTCGCCCGCCGCCTCGTCATAGCGCTGGCCGCTACCGTGCTCGTCGCCGCGCCAGCCTTGGCGCAAGACATTACCGGCGCCGGCGCCACCTTCCCCGCGCCGATCTATTCCAGCTGGGGCGAGGACTACGCGAAGGCCGGCGGCTCGCGCCTTAATTACCAGGCCCTCGGCTCAGGCGCAGGCGTGACCCAGATCATCAACCGCACCGTCGATTTCGGCGCCTCGGATTCCCCCGTCGCGACCGAGCGGCTGGAAAAGGAACAGCTCCTCCAGTTCCCCGCCGTCATCGGCGCCGTCGTGGTGATCGTGAACGTGCCCGGCGTCGACGGCACGAAGATCCGCCTCACCGGCGAAGCGCTCGGCGAGATCTATGTCGGCCGTATCCGCCTGTGGGACGATCCGAAGATAACCACGCTCAACCCCACGCTGAAACTGCCGAGAATCCCGATCTCGCCCGCCTATCGCGCGGACTCATCCGGCACCACCAGCATCTTCACCAAATACCTCTCCAGCGTCTCGCCCATCTTCAAGGAGCGCACCGGCGCGGGCAACTCCGTCGCATGGCGCACGGGCCTCGGCGCGCCAGGCAATGCAGGCGTCGCCGCCGCCGTGAAGAACATCAAGGGCGGCATCGGTTATGTCGAATTCGCCTACGCCGCCGAGAACGGCATGCAGGCGCTGCAACTCGCAAACGGCTCGGGCAAGTTCGTGACACCCACCGTCCCCGGATTCCTGCAAGCCGCAGAACAGGCGGACTGGAACAACGCAAAGAACATGGCTGCCACAATGCTCAACATGCCAGGCGACAATTCCTGGCCCATCGTCTCGGCCACCTACATTCTTGTGCCACGCAACCCGAAGGATCCGGCCCGGACCCAGAGCGTGCTGAAATATGTCGACTGGTCCTTCCGCAATGGCGCAGCTACCGCCGACCGCCTGCACTACATCATGTTGCCCACCGCGGTGCAGGACCGCGTCCGCGCGCAGTGGGCCACACTCACTCCCGCCGGCAAGCCGCTCTGGCCGGCAAACTGAGGTCCCCATGAACACCCCCGCCACCCCGGCGATCGGCGCCCGCAAGATCCACCCCGCCGACACCACCTTCCACCTAAGCCTCCATGCAGCCGGCGCCATCGTGGTGATCGTGCTGCTCTCGATCCTCGCCATCATGTTCATGGGCGGCAAGCTCGCCTTCGACACCTTCGGCCTTGGCTTCATCTGGGGCACGGAGTGGAACCCCGTCACGCAGATCTACGGCGCGCTGCCCGCCATCACCGGCACGCTGGTCACCGCAATCCTCGCTCTCTGCATCGCCTGGCCCATCGGCTTCGGCATCGCCTTCTTCCTCACCGAAACCTGCCCCGAAAAGCTCCGCACCCCTCTCGGCGTCGCCATTGAACTGCTCGCGGCGGTGCCCTCCATCGTCTACGGCATGTGGGGCTTCTTCGTGCTAGCCCCTTTCATGTCGGAATACGTCCAGCCCTGGCTGACGAACACCTTCCTCTGGATCCCACCCATCGGCGACAGCTTCTTCTGGTTCACCGCCCCCCCCATCGGCGTCGGCATGCTCACGGCCGCACTGATCCTCGCCGTGATGATCCTGCCCTTCATCGCGGCCACGACGCGCGACGTGCTGCTCTCCACGCCGCAGCTGCTGAAAGATGGCGCCTACGCCATGGGCGCCACCCGCTGGGAGGCGCTCACCGGCGTCGTCATTCCCGCTGTGCGCGGCTCACTCTTCGGCGCCGTGTTCCTCGGCCTGGGCCGCGCGCTGGGTGAAACCATGGCTGTCGTCTTCGTCATCGGCAACGCCATCCGCATGCCCGACAGCCTCATGGCCCCCTCGGCAACCATCGCCTCCGTTGTCGCCAACAACTTCCCCGAGGCCGAACCCGGCACACTCGACCTCGCCGTGCTGCTCGCCCTCGGCTTCATCCTGTTCGTCGTCTCCTTCGGCGTCCTCGCTGTCGCTCGCCTCCTCCTCCGCCAGGAGCGCATGTCGTGAAACAGCTCACCGCCGCCACCCGCGCCCGCTATTTCCGCCGCCAGTTGGTCGACCGCATCATGGGAGGGCTCTGTATCGCCGCCGCCGGCGTCGGCCTCATCCTCCTTGCGCTCATACTGTGGATGCTGTTCTCAAACGGTCTCGGCGGCCTCACGCTCGATGTCTTCACCAGGCCGATGTCCCAACCGGGCTCGGGCGGCGGCCTCGCGAACGCCATCATCGGCTCTTTGTTGCAGGTCGGCGTCGGTGCGATGATCGGCGCGCCGCTCGGCATGATGGTCGGCGTCTACCTGTCCGAGGTC
>JBMOGP010000344.1:0-3839 GCA_049318285.1 Hyphomonadaceae bacterium | reverse complement strand
GGCAGCTGCGGATGAAGCGGGGCTGTTCATCGTCGGCTTCACCGCGGCAGACATCACGTGAGCCACGTCTACATCGTTGCGGCGGAAGACTCCGGAGACGCCATCGGCGCAGATGTGATCGACGCGATGCGTGCGAAGGATCCGGCCGTGAGGATTTCGGGCATAGGCGGTGAGCGGATGCGTGCGAAGGGCGTGTCGTCTGATGTCGATATGTCGGGGCTGGCAGTGCTTGGGTTGATCGAAGGGCTGAGGGCCTACGGGCGCGTGAAGCAGGCAGTGGCAGATACGGCGGACGTCGTCGCGAAGGCCGATCCTGACAGTGTTGTCCTGATCGATAGCTGGGGCTTCATGTGGCGCGTGGCGCGTGCTCTGAAGCTGCGCGGAGTGGCGGCGAAGCGGATCAAGCTGATCGGGCCGCAGGTGTGGGCGACGCGGCCGGGGCGGGCGCGTGTGCTGGCGAAATGGGTGGACCACCTGCTTTGCATCCACCCGTTCGAGCAGCCTTTCTATGTGCAGTGGGGCCTGCCGACGACTGTGATCGGTAATCCGGCGCTGCATCGGCTGGCGAAGGGGGACAGCGCGGGTTTTCGGCAGCGTCATGGCATTGCGCTTGATGCGCCGGTGATCGGTATTCTGCCGGGCAGCCGCAATGCGGAGATGCGGCGCGTGGCGCCGACCCTGTTCGAGGCGGTGAAGCAGGCGCGGGCTGCGACGCCGGGCGCGCACGTGGTGTGCATGGCTGCGCCTAGCGTCGCGTTGGAGGTGGCGCGGCAGGCGAAGGAGCAGGCGTATTCCATCGTTCTGGTGCGCGACGAGCACGAGAAGGCGGATGCCTATTCGGCCATGACCGTGGCGATAGCGTGCTCGGGCACTGTAACGACGGAGCTTGCGGCGCAGGGCGCGGCGGTGGTGACCGGCTACAGGCTGGGTTGGATCACCTGGGCGTTGCTGCGTGTATTCCTCTTCAAGTCGAGATACTCGGCGCTGGTGAATGTGGCGGCGGATGCTGAGGTGATACCCGAGTTCATCCAGACGCGGTTTCGGGCGGACCTGATCGCGGCAGCGGCAATCGCGCGGCTTTCGAAGCCGGAGGTACTGCGCGCGCAGCAGGAAGCTCAGGTAAAGGCAATTGCCCTAATGAAAGGGACGGGGCGGCCGGCGTCTGAGATTGCAGCGGAGACGATCCTGCGGCTGTCGTGATTCATCCCCAAATAAAAGGGCCGCCCTTGCGAGCGGCCCTTTGTCTTGCGGAATCTCGGCAATCCTATGTCCGGGCGTCGATCGGCACGTAGTCGCGGCGCGGTGCGCCCGTGTAGATCTGGCGCGGGCGGCCGATGCGCTGGGTGCTGTCGGTGGTCATTTCTTCCCACTGGGCGATCCAGCCGACAGTGCGCGCGAGGGCGAACAGCACGGTGAACATCGACACGGGGAATCCCATCGCCTTGAGTGTGATGCCCGAATAGAAATCGACGTTCGGATACAGCTTCTTCTCGATGAAGTACTCGTCCGAGAGCGCGATCCGCTCCAGTTCCATCGCAACTTCCAGAAGCGGGTCGTTGATGCCCACTTCCTTCAGCACTTCGCGGCAGGTCTTCTGCATCACCGTCGCGCGCGGATCGTAGTTCTTGTAGACGCGGTGGCCGAAGCCCATCAGGCGGACGCCATCGACCTTGTTCTTCACCTTGTCGACGTGCTTCCTCACATTGTCGACGGTGCCGATCTCCTGCAGCATCTGGAGTGCGGCTTCGTTGGCGCCGCCATGCGCCGGACCCCAGAGACAGGCGATGCCGGCCGCGATGCATGCGAACGGGTTGGCGCCTGACGAGCCGGCGAGGCGAACGGTCGATGTCGACGCGTTCTGCTCGTGATCGGCGTGGAGGATGAAGATGCGGTCCATCGCACGAGCGAGGACCGGGTTGATCACATAGTCCTCTGCTGGGACGGCGAAGCACATGCGCAGGAAGTTCGAGGCGTAGTCGTACTCGTTGCGCGGGCTGACGAAGGGCTGGCCGGAGGAATACTTGAACGCGCGCGCGGCGATGGTCGGCATCTTCGCAATCATGCGATGCTGGGCGACCTGACGCTGGACCGGGTCATCGACGTTGGTGGAGTCATGATAGAAGGCGGACAGAGCGCCGACCGCCCCGCACATGATCGCCATCGGGTGCGCGTCGCGGCGGAAGCCGTCGAAGAAGCGATCAAACTGGGCGTGCAGCATGGTGTGCCGCGTGATGGTGCGGACAAAGTCGGCGCCCTCGGCGGCGTGCGGCAGTTCGCCGTGGAGGAGCAGGTAGCAGACTTCGAGGAAGTTGGATTTTTCGGCCAGCTGGTCGATCGGGTAGCCGCGGTGGAGCAGGATGCCGGCATCGCCGTCTATGTAGGTGATCTGGCTCTCGCAGCTCGCCGTCGACGTGAAGCCCGGGTCGAGCGTAAACATCCCGGTCTGGGCGTGGAACTTGCCGATGTCGATCACGTCGGGGCCGATCGAACCGCTGTAGACGGGCAATTCGACGGTCTTCCCGTTGGCGGTGATGCTCGCCTTGCCGTTGGGTTTCACCTTGTTCTGCATCGAGCGTGTCTCCTCAGTATTCAGCGGCGCGCGGCTTAAGCCCCGGCTTCTGCATGATCCGCGATACGTGCGAAAGCTTCATTACGGCCTAGCAAGGCCAGCACAAGGGTAATATCAGGTGAAGGTGCCCCAGCGGTAAGCACCGCGCGTAAAACCGGGCCGATTTTTCCCATGCTGATGCCGATCTGATCGCAGAACTGGGCGATTTGTTCCTTGATCGCGGGCTCTGACCATTCCGCCAGGCCTTCCAGCTGGGGCAACAGCGCTGCGAGCCGCGCCCTGGCCTCGGCATTGACCTGATCGGCGGCTTTTCCGGTCAGCTGGATGGGGCGGAGGTCGGTAAGGAACCGGGCCTGCTCGCCCAGCTGGGCCAGATTGGCGGCGCGGGTTTTCAGGTGCGGCATGGCGGCGCGGATGCGCTGCTGCGTGGCTTCCGGGAGCGCGAGGGCCTCGGGTCGCTGCATCCAGAGGTCGAAGAGGCGCTGGTCGTCGGCCAGCGACATGTAGTGCTTGTTGACCGAGTCCAGCTTGGCGAAATCGAGCCGGGCGGGCGCCTTGTTGAGGCCTTCGACGCCGAACCACGCGATCGCCTGCTCGTCGGATATGATCTCGTCGTCGCCATGCGACCAGCCCAGACGCAGCAGGTAGTTGCGCATGCCCTCCGGCAGGTAGCCGAGCGCATCGCGGTATTCGTCGACGGCGGTGGCGCCATGACGCTTGGAGAGCTTCTTGCCGTCCGGCCCGTGGATCAGCGGGATGTGGCTGTAGTCCGGCTGGGGCCATCCCATGCCGTGATAGATCGGCAACTGGCGGAATGTGTTTAGAAAGTGGTCATCGCCGCGGATCACGTGGGTGACGCCCATGTCGTGGTCGTCGACCGCGACGGCGAGCATATAGGTGGGCGTTCCATCGGAGCGCAGCAGTATGAGATCGTCGATATCCGCGTAGGCGCGCGAGACCGTGCCCTGGACATTGTCGGCCACGGTAATGTCGCCGTTGTCGGGCATGCGAAGCCGGACAACTGTTGGCGCGCCTGCGGGGAGCGGACGTGCTGCGTCGCGCCAGGGTGAACGGAAGGGGCGCAGGAGATCGGCCATACGCGCGGCATCGGCGACCGAAAGGCTGCCTGCGGCGGCCTTCTTCTTCTGGAGCATCTCGGCTTCGTCACGGCGAGCCTGAAGCTCTTCGGCTGTGACGGGGCAGCGGTAGGCGGCGCCGCGCTTCACCAGCTCGTGCGCGATCTCTGCATGGCGGTTGGCCCGGGTGGATT
>JBMOGP010000343.1:0-3845 GCA_049318285.1 Hyphomonadaceae bacterium | reverse complement strand
CCAGGCCGAAGTTCCTGAGCCCGCGATGTAACGCCGCGCAGGGAGACGTTCGCCTCCCCACCACCCGCCCGACGGGTTGCGCCAACAACGACATAGAGCTCTGGTGACGTAATGGGACGGTCGGCAGCATCACGTGCAATGCCAGGCGACTCTTCCAGAAGGCGCACGGCCTCAGACGACATGGCCGAGTTCAGCTCTGCCTCCGATCCGGTGCCAAGGATCATCGCAATGTCGTCAGAGCCGGTGCCTGCGACTGTCTTCGCAAAGCCGTTCGACATTGCGAGGAATGCAAGAAGGGTTGCGACAACGAGAGCGATGGAGAGGATGGTCGTGAGCGAGCCCCAGAGGCGGCTCGGTAGCCCGCCGATCGTCATGCTGACGACCGCAGATATCTGACGCAGGAGCGAGGTCATGCGCTAGATCCTCCTGAAGGCGGTGATCACATTGATCCGCATCGCGTTGAAGGCTGGCACGGCTCCCGTGATGAAGCCAAGCGCCGCCATGAGCGCCAGCGCAGAAACGGCTATGTCAGGCGTCATCCGCATGCCGCCGAAGAACTGGTTCAGCGCGGGAATGCTGCCTAGCGTGTTTGTCAGAACCGTTGCCAGCCCCAGGCCAAGCAGCCCGCCCATCAATGCCAGTAGAAGGGTCTCGCCAACCACAATCCTTGCGATGCGGCCGGACGTGAAGCCAAGCGTTTTCATGACCGCGATTTCGCCAGTGCGCTCCCGGATGGCGCCGGCCATTGCGTTGCCGACAATAAGCAGGATCGTCGCAAATGCCGCCCCAGTGACGCCAAGAATGATGAGGCCGATATTGCCCTGCTGATCAATGAATGCCGCGTTGAACGCTGCTTCGGAAAGCGTCTCCGTTTCCGCACGTGAGTTTGCAAACAGGGCATCCACGCGACTGGCGACCGCGTCATTCTCGTCCGCATCTGCCGTCACGATCTGGATGACGCCAACAGTGTCGTTTGCGAAAGCGCGGGCTTCGTCCAGATACTCGAAATGGACGAACACCGAACCTGTCGACGTATTGGCGTCCTTGCCATCGTAGATCGCCCGAATGACGACGGGCCAGACCGACGTGCCGTCGCGCCGCCGCCAGATGTTGGACGATAGCGGTATCTGCTGGCCAACCTGCCAGCCATATTGTTCGGCCACCGAGCGTCCGACCATGATGCTGTCGCGATTGGCGATGAAGGCCTGGCGCTGGTCATCAGGCATTACAAACTCGCTATACACGCGCGTGTAGCTTTCAGGCTCGACGGCGAAGGTAACGAGAAAGTTTCGCGGCTCCTGATAGAAGCCCCCAAACCAGTTCGAATAGCTGACGTCGACGACGCCATCGGTATTCTGGATGCGGTTCACATACGCGAGGGGCAATGGCTGAGTGAAATTGATCCGGTTCGCAACCACCAGCCTGTTGCTCGAAGAGGACCCCGCCGCATTCTCGAGCGACGATTGGAAGGCCGCCAGCACGCCGTAGATCAGGAAAGCGATGAAGACCGCGAATATCAGCAGACCGGTGCGAAACGGCTTCCGCCCCAGTCCGGACAGGACGAGCCGAAAGTCGCTCACGTCAACCGCTCCTCGAATGACCCCTTGTTGAGATGAAGCTCGCGGCGCGCATACTTCGCCGCGGCGGGGTCGTGCGTCACCATAACAATGGTCTTTCCCAGCTCGCGGTTGAGCAGCTGCAGCATGCCGAGAATCTCTTCCGCCGTCATGCGATCAAGATCGCCGGTTGGTTCATCCGCAAGGATGAGCTTTGGATCGGCGACGATCGCGCGGGCGATCGCGACCCTCTGCTGTTGTCCGCCTGACAATTCCTTCGGCTTGTGGCCTGCGCGATCTGCAAGACCTACGATATCGAGTGCGGTCTTGACGCGGCGCCTGCGGTCTGCCGCGCTCAGTGGCGTCAGCAGGAGTGGAAGCTCCACATTGCGCGCCGCCGACATGGTCGGCATCAGATTGTAAAACTGGAAAATGAAGCCGACATTGGCTGCGCGCCAGGCAGAGAGCTGGTTTTCCGACAGTTTTTCGATGGGCGCGCCGTCAAAAAGGATCGTGCCGCTGGTGGGGCGATCGAGACCGCCGAGCAGGTTGAGGAGGGTCGTCTTGCCTGAACCTGACGGCCCCATCATGGCTACGAAATCGCCGGAAGGGATCGTCAGGTTGAGGTCGGAAAAAATGCTGATGGTCTCTTCACCACGGCGATAGGTCTTGGCAATATTGCGCAAGACGATCAGGTCTGTGTCGGCCATGGCCTCGGTAGCTCCGTGTCGGCTGCTAACCAGCCGTTCTGTCGAACGTCACTTTGGCTGCCATCTGGGGCAGTACGCGTTCGTCCCGCTCCTTGAATCCGACGCGAACCTGAATGGTCGCGCGGTCACGGTTGGCAGTCGGAATGATCGCGATCACTTCGCCAGCTATCTGCCAGTCCGGGTAGGCGTCCAGCACAATTGTAGCCGTCTGGCCGGACCTGATGTCCGATATCTGTCCCTCATTGACATCGACCTCCACCTCCAGGCTTGCCATGTCGACGAGCGTGGCGACCCCGGTTCGGGTGAATTCGCCACCGCCGGCGGCAGGGGACAGAATTTCACCGGCCTGCGCATTCTTCGCGATGATAACGCCTGCGAACGGCGCGCGCACGATGTGTCGTTCGACAAACTCCGACTGCCGGTCGATTGCCGTCTGGGCAACAGCAGCATCCGCCATTGCAGCGCGCTGCTGGGCTGTCAGGGAATCCATACGGGAGACGGCGGCCTCATAGGCCGATGCTGAAACGGCGCCGGACTCAACCAGCTTGCGGGCGCGCTGCCGCTGCGCTTCAGCTTCCACCATCTGTGCTTCAACTGAGCTGATCGTTGCCTTCGCCGCCTGTAACCTTCCGCGCGCTAGCTCAAGGTCGTACTGTGCAAGATCAGAATCGAGCCGGGCGAGAACCTGCCCTTTCTCGACAACCGCGCCTTCCTCGAAGAGCACGTCCGTAAGTCTGCCGGTAATGTCCACCGACACCGTTGCTGACCGACGGGCAACGACATAGCCCGAAGCCACCAGGCCACCCCGGGGACGGTTGGCCGCTGCTTCGGCCGCAGCTCCGCCAGTCGTTGGGGCCGACACGCTGGCTGCCTGTATGGGGGGCTCGGCGGGGCCGCGGCCCAGGACGGCCCATGCGACCGAAGCCAAGGCGATGCCTGCGCCGGCAATGGCCGCCAGCTTCCAGCCGCCTGTTGGCTTTGCGGCCGCATTGCGGTCGATCGATAACGACTTCAGTTTCTCGGAAACATCCATGACCGAACCTACCATGCCCGTCCGCCAGGCGTTATCCTGCTCACCCCGACGGCGAGTGGTCGAATACAGAACCCCCTATACCCGTTACGCAACTCAGGGGTAGGTGGATTGTGACCAGACAAGTATCTTCGCCGCCGCCTGTCGACTATACCGCCCGAGCTGGCCGTCAGGCCAGCCCGCTGGCGCCTGATCGGCGCCTTGCGCGGATGTCAGCAGCATGCCTGGATCCATCCGGCGGGCAGTACACCGGGCGGTCAGCCTGCTTGCTGCATGGAAAGATCATCCCGAGGTTCGAATCCGGTCGCCCAGCCCGGTTCTGCGAATGCAGCCAGCCGTCGGCTGCGCGACCTCCAGACGCTTTTCCGGAACGTCGGCCACAGCAGCGACTGGGGCGGTCAAGGCCCGCCCCCGGTTGATCAGGCTAACCCGCGAAGAAGTCGCGTTCCCGGCACAGAACCCGCTGCTCGCAAATCTGGCGCCGATGAAGCGGGAGGCCGTGGCGCGCCAGTGACCTGCCTCGTTTCTTCGGACCAGCGCTAGTTTGAG
>JBMOGP010000342.1:0-3854 GCA_049318285.1 Hyphomonadaceae bacterium | reverse complement strand
GACATCAGCTTCGGATCATATCCGATCCGCTTGCCTGCCATCGCCTGCTTCGCCAGCCATCCGAACGCGCCCGGATCGACAAGATCGCCTACCGTGAACAGCTCCGGCGCCAGCTGCTGCTTCACCTGCAGCGTGTAGCGCCCATCCACGAACACGATCGCCGAATCCAGAAAGACGAACGCCGAACCAGCCGACCCCGTGAAACCCGTCGCCCATGCAAGGCGCTCATAGCAGGCGGGCAGGTATTCGTTCTGGTATTCGTCGTCATGCGGAATATAGACGCCGTCCAGCCCCGCGCGCTTCAGCGCCGCACGCAACAGCGGCAGCGATGCGGCGCCAACCTCAGGCCCGCCAATGACTTCGTAGGTCTGTCTCATGTCCTGCGCCTCGAATGGGAGTGCCCTCATTCTAGACCTCCCCGCAGCGCCTGTCATTCCCGGCCGCAACCGATCCGGTTTGCCCGCCAGGGTGTAGAGGCCGGCAAAGGGAGGAACGCATGGGTCTGTGGCTGCAAATTACCTACGCGCTCAAGATCGCGATCCTGACGCCCGTCTGCCTTGCCATGTCCACCGTCCGGGAGCAGGGCGCAGTCTTCCAGGGCGCTGTCTCCGCCAGCCGCGGCCTCGAACGCCTCGTCGGCAGCCTGTGGCTCTCGATCCTCGCAGTCTCGGCGGCCGGGCTCTTTTTTCCGCGCATCTTCGCGCCGGTGCTGGCGCTGCAGGTGTTCTGCAAGCTTGCCTGGCTTCTCGCTTTCGTTGTCCCGGCGGCGGTCGAAAAGGCCCGGCTGCCAGCCGGAATTGCAGCCTGTTTCGCGGCCATCGTTCTGACCTGGCCGGTGTTTCTCTGGTTAGCGCTCGCGATCTGAAAGAGCGCCTCAAGGCCTCTTGTCACGCCTGCGAATATTGTGTGTAGACAATATCATGTTGCGGAAAAGATCTTAAATGTCAGTCGTTCACAACAGGATCGCGGTCTTTCGCGCCGAGATGTCGATGAGCCGCAAGGATCTCGCTGATCTCGTCGGCGTCAACCCGCAGACCATCGGTTATCTCGAGCGTGGCGATTACGCGCCCTCGGTCGAACTGGCCCTCAAGCTCGCCGCCGTCCTCAAGGCGCCGGTCGAATCCCTCTTCTCGCTCAAGCCATTCGCCCCGCTCGGGTGCGCCTCAAAGGAACAAAGGCGTTCGTAGATATTCGTCCGCTCGAAGCGATACCCGCTCGGCAAGTCCCTCCCGCGCGCCACGCTGCGCGCGATATTTGCGGGTGTGTATGTCCTCTATCCGCTCGGCTGCGTCCTGCAGCTCGTCTCGACGCCGGAGACCTTCGGCATCGGCGGCGATACCGTCGGCCTGCTGATCGCATCGCTTACCCTGCCAGGCGCGATCCTCGCCTGTGGCAGGGGTGAACCGGAGGACGAGGCGGAGTAAGATCCCGCCTCAGCCTGCCCGCGCGTATGTCAGCGTCGACCAGCCATTCAGTCGTCGCCTGTTCACCAGTGTAAGTCCACGACCGGAATAAGCCGCCCGCACCTGCGGCTCCTGATGTGTCAGAAGGCCCGAAAGGATCACCCGTCCTCCTGGCCTCACCAGCTTCGCGATCTCGGGCGCAAGCCCGACCAGCGGCCGCGCCAGAATGTTCGCCAGCACGAGGTCATACGGCGCGCGCGCCCTGATAGCCGCATGGCCAGAGCCGCGAACATGCATAAGCTTGAGCTGCCGCCCCACGCGATTGTTCTTGCGGTTCTCATGGGCGATGCGGATCGACTCCCTGTCGATGTCGGTTCCAAGCGCAAACTGCGTACCCGTCTTCACTGCCGCCAGCGCCAGCACGCCAGACCCGGTGCCAATGTCGAGCACACGCTGCGGTCGTTTCCGCCTGATCTCGGCCGACAGCGACTGAAGGCAACCCTTCGTTGTCCCATGATGTCCGGTCCCGAAAGCCGGCCCCGCCTCGATCCACACCGGGATTTTCCCGCCTTCGAGATGCGCCAGCTCATGCCATCCCGCCACCACGAACGGCCCAGCATGCACCGCCGGCAATCCCGCCAGTGACACCGCCACCCAGTCCTTGTCATCCAGCTTCTCGACCGACGCCCGCGCCCCCGGCGCCTCACGCTCGATGATCGCCGCCGCCGCGTTCGCCTGGTCCTCCTCGATGCAGAAGGCGTCGAGACTCCATGAAATCTTCGACGCCTCTTCCACCGACACGGCCGAAGCAGGCGAGGGGTCCATGCCTGAAAGCACATCTGAAAGCCGCTCGGCATCGCTGCGCGGCAGAAGGCAATGAACGCGATACATGACTGTCCCGGCTGAGAATATGCGGGGCTTATAGCAGTGCCCTGCGCCGTGTCATCCTGCCGGTCTGGCGTCACGTGGCGATCGCACTTGGGTCATCCGCAAAAGACAAGCCCCGGACCTTTTGTCCGGGGCTTGTCGTTTAACCTTGCTGCAGAAGCAGCGGCGATCGAATTCCAGCGCTGTTGCGGCTTCCTCGCGTCGTGCTTGTTGTCAGGATGCTGCGTCTGCGGGTGATCGGTCTGATCACCCTGCTGGCCCTGTTTGTCCTGCTCAGCCTGCTGCTGGTCACGGCCGCCGTCGTTGATGCGGTCACGTTTCGGATCATCGACGCTCGCCTTGTCCTTGCGATCCTGCGGGTTCTGGCTGTTGTCGCGGGGATTGTTGGCCATGGGGCGTTTCCTGCTCTTCTTTTTGTCGTGCGCGAAGCGACTTTCCCACGTCCACGTGCCCCAGACGAACGCCTGCGGGTGGCTGCCGTTCCTGGCATTTCGCTGGAACAGCAGCAGCCCTCCCACAGGTCAGCGGCGGCGGTCGCCATCGGGCTGGCGGTCGCCCTGATCGGTATCGCCAACACCACGCATCGGCTGGTTCCGCTCCGGCTGGGCTGCGATGCCAATGATGTTGACCCGCTCGCCGATCGCGCCCGGCGGCGTGTGGTTGACGAAACCATCCGGGTCTTTGCCGAAGATCTCGTCGTGAATCGGATGGGGTCTGCCAACCGCCTGGTCGTGCGCCATGTGCTTCTCCTTGAACATGCTTGCGCAGAACAACGCGGTCAGGCCGGCGCGGTTGCCCAATCAACTGGCGCGGCCGCTCGTTGTGCCTGCCGCAGGCATCGGTGCGCGTGCTAACGGACGCCCGCGGCCTGCCCACTTTCCAGCAAAAACCGACATCCAGCTGCCCCATACCTCAGCGCCGCCTTGCGACCGACAACGCGACGCTGCGCCAGCGCTTCCCCAACCCGCCGCGCTGCCCTAAAACCCCCCCATGCCCTTCGACCGTAACCGCTTTGTCGCCGACTGTGTCGCCTTGCTCGACGAGGACGACCCTCAGGCCGCCATCCAGGAACACCTCGCCCGCGCCGTCTCCGACCACGTTGCAGTCCTGGCCGAACTTGGCGAGCCAACCAGCGCCGGCCTCGATGTCCTTGTCGCCAGCCCGCGCCTCACCATCTTCGCCGCCAGGTGGGCGCCGAACATGACGCTGTCGCCGCACAACCATGAGATGTGGGCGCTGATCGGTCTCTACTCCGGTCGCGAGGACAACATCTTCTGGAAGCGCACCGCGCAGGGCCTCAGGGCAGGCGGCGCCAGCGCACTCTTCCCCGGCGATATCGCCAGCCTGCCGCGCGATGTGATTCACTCAGTCAACAATCCGCTGCCGCGCTTCACTGCAGGCCTGCACATTTACGGCGGCGATTACTTCGACACCCAGCGCTCGCTGTGGGATGCCGAGACGCTCACGGAACAGCCCTCCAACGGCGAGACTATCCGCGCGATCTTCGAAGCCGAGAATGCGAAGCTGCAGCGCAGCTAGTCGCTATTCCGAACGGCTCTCGCC
>JBMOGP010000341.1:0-3856 GCA_049318285.1 Hyphomonadaceae bacterium | reverse complement strand
GCCTTTCCCGCTTCTTCCCGCCTGTTGCGGCCCCGATGATCATGAGCAGCAGACCGAAACCTGCGACGCCGCCTCCGGCATAAAGCGCCATATCGCTCTTCAGGAATTCGCGGGCGCCGGGCAGGTTGTCGAACACCGGGTTCAGTTCTGGAAGGGTCGTGACGTCGATCGGCGCAAACTGGGCGCCCGCCACTGCCCCACCCCCCAGCAGGAGCAGGAGACCGATAACCATCACCAATCCACGCAAAGAAAACTCCCTCTCCCGGCGGACACCCTAGCCCGCTCCATAAGGGCTCTCAACCGTCCGAAGACGTCCCCATGCACACATTGTTCCGGCAGATGACTTTCCCGGAAAACTGGTTCAAACCCGCCGGATGCCGGAGCCATCACACATCGCTATCGCCCGCCGTGTCCTGCAGCTTGAGGCGGACGCCCTGGGCCAGCTCTCGGGCAGTCTTGACGGTCGGTTCGTCCAGGCGGTCGAGACCATCCTCGCGGCAAAGGGCCGGGTGATCTGCACCGGCATCGGCAAGTCCGGGCATGTCGCCCGCAAGATCGCCGCCACCATGGCGTCAACCGGCACGCAGGCCTATTTCGTCCACGCCACAGAAGCCTCGCATGGCGATCTTGGCATGATCGGACAGGATGATGTCGTGCTCGCTCTCTCCAAGTCCGGCGAGACCAGGGAACTCGCCGATATGCTTGGCTACGCCAGGCGCTATTCCATTCCGCTCATCGGCATGACGTCCAAGGCGGATTCCTCCCTCGGCCGCGCTGCCGATATCCTGCTGCTTGTGCCGGACGCTGCCGAAGCCTGCGCGGAAACAAATGCCCCGACCACGTCGACAACGCTGATGATTGCGCTTGGCGATGCGCTCGCCGTTGCCCTGCTCGAAAGCCGCGGCTTCAAGGCAGATCACTTCAAGGTCTTCCATCCCGGCGGCAAGCTTGGTGCGATGCTCCGCACAGCCGCCGACGTGATGCATGGCTCAGGCGAAATGCCCGTGTGCCCCGTGGGCACGCCGTTCATCGATGCGGTGAAGACGATGAGCGCCAGCGGTTTCGGCGTCCTTGCTGTCACCAGCCCGGATGGAATGCTTGCGGGAATCGTCACCGACGGTGACCTCCGCAGGCATCTCACGTCCGGCAGGACGGCCGCCATGATCGACGATGTGATGACCCGCGCGCCGCGCACGGCCGAGCCCGGATCGCTCGCCGCCGACGTGCTTCGCACCATGAACGAGCGCAAGATCACCCAGATGTTCGTCGTCGACGCCGGAAAGCCGGTCGGTCTCATCCACATGCACGACCTCCTGAAGGCCGGCCTCGCGTGAAATCCGTGCCATGAAATCGGTCCCATGAAATCCGTCATCGTCATCCCAGCGCGCTATGCCTCCACGCGCTTTCCGGGCAAGCCGCTGCATTTCATCAACGGCGTCTCGATGCTGGAGCGTACCGTCGGCGCCGCACGCAGGGCGGGGCAGGCGACCGGCGCCCGTGTCCTCGTCGCCACAGACGATGATCGCATCGCCGCCCACGCGCGCGCGATAGGCGCAGAGCCCGTGATGACCGATCCCGATCTCCCCTCCGGCACCGATCGCTGCCGCGCCGCCATGGAGATCGCCGCGCCGGATGCGGATTTTGTCGTCAACCTGCAGGGGGACGCACCCTTCACGCCGCCCTCCCACGTTTCCGCCCTGATCGACAACGCCACGCGCGCCGATGTCGTGACGCCGGTGATTGCGCTCTCATGGGACGCACTCGACGCCCTGCGCGAGCACAAGACATCAACGCCCTTTTCAGGCACCACCTGCATCCGTGGCGAGGACGGCCGCGCCATCTGGTTCTCGAAAACCATCATCCCGGCGATCCGCAGCGAAGCAAGGATGCGCACGGCTGCCGATCTCTCGCCCGTCCTCCAGCATGTCGGCCTCTACGGCTATACGCGCGCCGCCCTCATCCGCATCGCCGCCCTGCCGACCTCACGCTACGAAGAACTCGAAGGCCTCGAACAGCTGCGCTTCCTCGAGAACGGCCTCAGCGTCTACGCTGTCCCCGTCGCCGCACAGGAACTGCCATCAGCTGGCATCGACACGCCGCAGGATGTCGCGAAGGCGGAGGCAGCGCTGCAAAGACTGGGTGATCCTTTCAAGAGCGTCTGACGCGGTCCACCCCGGCGGCACAGCGCCTTCCGCAGCGTCTGCACAGCCTCCGTCATTGCGTGCGGAGCGAGGTCAGCGATCCTCCCGCCTTTTCCCACACGCGCCACGCGCCAACGCTCCGCGCTAGCATGCAGCTGGATACCGCTGCAGCAATGAGCATCAGGCGCGCTTGCTCGAACCCACCGTCTGTGCGTCAATTGGGAGGATATGCTCCTCAAAGTGAGGCGTCAGGAGCCGCAGGTCTTCGACCGGGCACGCAGCTGCCTTTGGGGGCAAGGGTCGGTCGCCTGCGTCTGGACCTCAAAATGAGTGTTATTCAATCGATCGAAACGTGAGTGATGAATGACGGATACCAGGATCCTGACCGCCCGCGTCCCCCGCGAGCTTGCTGAGAGGGTCGAGGCGATGGCGGCGCGCCTCGAACGGTCCCGGGGATGGGTCATGAAGCAGGCGCTGGCTGCGTGGGTCGACCTGGAAGAGGAGCGTCACCGCATGACGCTCGAAGCGCTCGTGGACGTCGATGTCGGCCATGTCATCGACCATCAGGCGATCAAGGCGTGGGCTGATCGTCCAGGCTCCCGCAGGCCATTTTAGCCAGTTGTGAGATGAAAGGCCTGCAGGCGCGCAAGGCGTCAGGCGGCATCCCCGAAATTCGCAGTCTCCGCGATGAACAGCCGCCGCTCCGCCAGCCAGCCTGTGCCATCTGCGACAATGCCGATCGCATCCCGGCACGCGGCGCTGAGGATGAATCCTTTCTGGCTTTCCGGTGTCATGCGTCGCAACCCGGCAGGCGCTGTTTGCCCTTGTCCTTAAACGTGGCAAGTCCCCGGACGTGGCAACTAACCCCACGCAATCGTCCCGGGCCATGAACATCATGCAAACGCGCATATTCATCGTTCGTCACGGCAATACGTTCGACAAGGGCGATGTCGTCACGCGTGTCGGCGGCCGCACCGACCTGCCGCTTTCAACCTCCGGTAGCGCGCAGGCCTAATCCCTCGCGCGTCACTTTGCCAAGACCCCGTTCGTCACTGCCCGCTCCGGGCCGCCGAAGCGCACGCGCGAAACTGCGGGCGCGATCCTCGCTGCGCAACCTGCCGCGCCCGAACTCCTCACCGACCTCTTCCTCCGCGAGATCGACTACGGACCGGACGAGAACCGGCCCGAGGAGGAGGTCCTCGCCCGCATCGGCAAGGCGGCCCTGGAAGCGTGGGAGCATGACGGCATCGTCCCGCCCGGCTGGCGCGCCGACACCGCCGCCATCATCGGCAACTGGCAGGAACTCTTCCACGACCTGCGCGAGGAACCCGGCAACCATCTGGTGGTCACCTCGAATGGCATCGCCCGCTTCGCGCTGAACGCCGCAAACGCGCAGCGCCCGGACGCCAGACTCGCCACCGCCGCCTGGGGCGTCATCGTGGTGGAGGCCGGTGAGGCGAGGGTGGAGGCCTGGAACCTCCGCGCGCCTGCCTGAGGCATCAGTCGTCGCGCTTCTTGCCGGCCTTGGGTCGCGCAACCCCGACGCGCACGCCCGAAGGCGCCGAGCCCGGAGAGGCAATGCGCCGCGCCATCTCCTCCTCGATCAGCGCCAGCGTGTTCTTCGCCGCCGCGCTCTTGGCATGCCTGACGTCGCCGGAGATCCGCGTCGTCGATTGCTGGTAGGCGCGCAGCTGGAAATCGGTCATTTCCGGCAG
>JBMOGP010000340.1:0-3881 GCA_049318285.1 Hyphomonadaceae bacterium | reverse complement strand
GCCAGGATTTTCTGGCCGTTCTTGGTCGCCATGCGCGCGCGGAACCCGTGGCGCCGCTTGCGCTTCAGGTTGCTCGGCTGGAAAGTCCGTTTGGTGGACACGGGTCACTGCCCCTTATTCCTTTAGGAGGCGGGGGAACTACATGCTCGATCCGGGCAAGTCAAGCACGACCGGACTGTCGCATGAAGTCACCTTCCGGCGACGGGATTGTGACTGCTAGGCCGTACAACCACATGAAAAGACGGCAAAGTCGGGCGAAACGGGAACGCCCAGGGGACCACCAGCTGAGCGAGATCGATCATTCGGAGGGAGATGCCGCCCCGGCCAGCGCGCCGGAAGGCGGAAAGGGACGCTTTTTGTCCGGCCTGCGCGGTCGCCTTCTCATCTCGACGGCCGCTTTCGTTCTGATCGCCGTGTCGCTGGCCTATCCCGTCCTGGCTGGGAGCTACCGCAACAACTGGCTGGAGGAGCGAGGGCAGGCGGCCCAGATCGCCGCCCTGGCCGTCGAGGCGGCGCCTGACGGGCGGGTGGGGGACGAACTGTCGCGCCAGCTGCTGGAGCGCGCGCAGGTCGTCTCGGTGGCCGTGCAGGAGCAGGATTTCCGCGGCGAGATCCTGCCGCCCGCCATCGACATCTCCGGCGACCTGGTGGTGATCGATCTTCGAACCGAGAATTTCGTGGAAGGTATTGCTGGCGCATTCAGCCACATGTTCGCGCCCCGGGGCCGTTTCCTGCGCATCCTGCTCTCGCCATCCCTGACGCGCGACGAGGTGATGGAAGTGATCGTGCAGGAGCAGGGGCTGAAGGACGGGCTGATCGCGTTCTCCCGTACGCTGCTGCTGCTCTCGCTTTTGATCGCCGCGATGGTCGGCGCGCTGGTCTATTTCGCAATCTACCGGCTGGTAATCCAGCCAATGCGGCGCCTGACGCTGGGCATCGTCCGCTTCGCAAATGCGCCCGAGGGCGCCGAGTTCGAGCCGATGCCCAGAGGCGCCGACGAGATGCGTCGCGCCAACGTGGCGCTGCAGGCGATGCAGAAGACGGTGTCCGCAGCCTTTCGCCAGCGCAAGCGGCTTGCCGAGCTCGGCGAGGCGGTCGCCAAGATCAACCACGACCTGCGCAACTCGCTCTCCGCCGCCCAGATCGTCTCTGAAGGCCTTGCCGAGTCCGAAGACCCGCGCGTCAGGCGCGCCGCGCCACGACTTGAGCGGGCGATTCAGCGCGCGGTCAATCTCGCCGAGGCGACGCTGAGCCATGCGCGCCAAGACCCCTCTGCGCCTAACCTGTGCACTGTGAACCTCATCCCTGCCATCGATGAAGCCGCGGCCGAGGGCCTCGCAGGTGCCGGCGAGATCGAATGGAAGCTTGACGCGTCGGGTCCGGTCAATGCGGTCGCTGATGTCGATCATGTGCATCGCATCGTCGCCAACCTTGTCCGCAATGCCGCGCGGGCCATCCGCGACCAGAAGGACCGATCCTGCCCCGGCAAGGTCAGCGCGCGCGTCTTTCTCGACGGCGGTTCGGCCGTGGTCGAAATCGCCGACAATGGTCCCGGCGTGCCGGCGATGGTGGCGGGCCGGCTATTCCAGCCCTTCGCCGGCTCGGCGTCGCGCGGGGGGGCAGGCCTGGGCCTTGCTATTGCGCGCGAGCTCGCTCGCGGCATGAAAGGTGAGCTGGTTATGTCATCGAACAGTTCAGAGGGCGCTTCCTTCACGCTGCGTGTTCCAGCTGCTTAGGCCAGCGCAACATCTACGGAAAGAGCGCGAATGCGCCGAGCAGAGCCACCATCACGAGGACGCATCCCCAAGCCAGGCAGGTGCCTAACCCATAGTGTCTGGAACGTCTGAGATGTTGCATGAGGTAGCGCCTCGCTTCTGGGCTAATGTCTACGTCACCGGCGCGCATGGATCGGTACGCGGTCGGATACATCGGGGTGCGTCAACTCAACCGATTGCAGCGATCCACGGCAAGCCATGAGCCCTCATGTACGCCAGCGGAGTCGGGACCGGATCGCGTCCGTTCCCCTTTTTGTGGATCAGGTCCTGCTCGGCGAACCGGTCACGTCGCCGGCATCGGACGCGTCCGGCGCCTTCATGACGGTGAGATGCTGCTCGACCGTCGGGGTCATCGTCCTCGTGAAGCCCGGCAGGCCCGCATCCTTATCGCTGGACGCGAAGTCCTTCATCAGGTCGAGCGTGTTCTCGTGAGCTTCGATCTGCTGGTCGATATGTAGGTCGTATAAAGCCTAGACCGAGGCTTTCTTCAGAGCATCAAGCTTGCCTATGTGGTCATTGCTGAGTGCCGAGGGCGGTGTGACCATGGTCGCCTTGGACAAGGTGGGCAGCTCAGCATGTCCAGCCGTGTGGCTATCAACCATCTTCCGGGCGAAGTCCTTTACTGATTGCACCTTCCAGCGCGATCTTCCCCCCTTCTATCTCTTACCTGTTCGCCAGCGAAGCCTTCCCGATTAAATCCGTCACGCCTGACGGCACCGCTGTCCCGTGAGAATGTGAGTACTCATTGCGGGTTCCGATAGAGCCCGTGACGGAACATGACGATGCATACAGCTTCGCCTGCAGGCGGAGCTTGCCTGACTGCGCGGGCTTAGCGCACGATTTCCAGCGCCACGCCTTCACGTCTTGGATCAGCGCCGCCTTCAAGACGATCCGGACGCACCACGATCAGGTTGAGCCCTGAGTTCTCACCCGCCACTTCGCGGATCTTGAAGCCGGCATCCGACAGGAATTTCGACCATTGCTTGCCGGTCTCGTCAGCAGTCTCGACACTCACCACGGGACCGCGCGCGACCACGTTTGGCAGCGAACTCGCCTGCTGGGCAGTCGCGCCCCAGTCCAGCACGGCCACCAGCGTCTTCGACACATAGCCGATGATGGAGTTGCCGCCGGGTGAGCCTGTGATCATGAACGGATCGCCCGCCTGGTCGAACACGATGGTCGGTGACATGGATGACCGCGGGCGCTTTCCTGGCCCCGGGGCGTTGGCGACGGACTTGCCGCCGAGGGTCGGCGGGCGCGTGAAGTCTGTGAGCTGGTTGTTGAGCAGGAAACCGTTGGTCCAGCGCTGCGAACCGAAGCCGCTTTCCACCGTGGCGGTGAATGAAACGGCATTGCCCTCATAGTCGATGAAGGACAGGTGCGTTGTGCCCGGCTGGGCTGCATTAGCATCGCGTCCCCACATGTCGGCGATCGGCTTGCCGCGCAGCACGGCGCCGGGGTCGCCCGGTTGCGGCGCGTCGCCAGGCTTGAAGCCGCTGGCGGCGCGGGCGCTGATATAAGTCGGGTTGAGCAGGTCAGCGACCGGCACGGACACGGCGTCCGGATCGGCGACATAGTGATCGCGGTCAGCATAGCCAAGTTGCTGCGCCAGCACGAAATCGCGCAGGTTCGCTGCGGGCGTTTCATCCGGGGTCGCCGCGGCGATCTTGTCGTACAGCGACATGATCAGGTTCATCGCCACGCCGCCGGAAGAGGAGGGCGGCGCCGAGCAGATCCGATAGGTGCGAAACGGGCCGCAGACGGCGGGCTTCTCAAGCACCTTGTAGTCGGCGATGTCCTTTGCCGACAGCGCACCCTGGATGTCGCCGGAGTGGACAGCGTCGACGATGTCCTGCGCGATCTGGCCGCTGTAAAAGACGGCCGGTCCGTTCTTGGCGACCGAGCGTAGTGTGGCCGCATATTCGGGATTGGTACGCCGGTCGCCGGCGGCCAGAGCCTTTCCGTCAGGAAAGAAGTAAGCGCCTGTCGCCGGGTTCTTCGCCAGAGGGCCGTTCCTGTAATAGGATGATCCCAGCGAGCTTGCGAGGCGAGGCGACACGATGAAGCCTTCATCCGCCAGCTTGATCGCCGCGTCGAAGTTTGCCG
>JBMOGP010000339.1:0-3891 GCA_049318285.1 Hyphomonadaceae bacterium | reverse complement strand
GCCGGCTTCTCGCTCTCCTTCGACTGGTTCGGCCGCTCCTCCAACGAACCCAACCACCGTCTGACGCAGCACTTCGCCGACGTTCTCGAAGACAACGGCCTAATCGACGAACGCACCTCAAAGCAGGTCTATTCCGTCGACGACAAGCGCTTCCTGCCGGACCGCTATGTCGAGGGCACCTGTCCCAATTGCGGCTTCGAGAAGGCCCGTGGCGACCAATGCGATAATTGTGGTACGCTGCTCGACCCCATCGAGCTGATCAATCCGTACTCATCCGTGTCCGGCTCGCGCAACGTCGAGATCCGCGAGACGCGCCATCTCTACCTGCTGCAAACGAAGATGCAGGATCAGGTCCGCGCCTTTGTGGATGCACGCGCCAAGGATTGGCCGCAGCTCACCACCTCGATCGCCTACAAATGGCTCGATGAAGGGTTGATCGACCGCTCGATCACGCGCGACCTCTCCTGGGGCGTGCCCGTCACGCGTGACGGCAAGCCGCGGCCTGGTTTCGAGAACAAGGTCTTTTATGTCTGGTTCGATGCGCCGATCGAGTACATCGGCTCCACAGTCGAATGGGCCGAAGCGACAGGCGGCAACTGGGAGCGCTGGTGGCGCACCGACAAGGGCGCTGCGGATGTCTCTTATGTCGAGTTCATGGGCAAGGACAACGTGGCTTTCCACACCGTGAGCTTTCCCGTCACGCTCCTCGGCTCGAAGGAGCCATGGAAGCTCGTCGACAAGCTGAAGGCCTTCAACTGGCTCAACTGGTATGGCGGCAAATTCTCCACCAGCCAGAAGCGCGGCGTTTTCATGGACAAGGCGCTGGAACTGCTGCCGGGCGATTACTGGCGATGGTATCTCACCGCCAATGCGCCGGAGAGCTCAGACACCGCCTTCACGTGGGAGCACTTCAAGTCGACCGTGAACTCGGATCTCAACGACGTGCTCGGTAATTTCGTCAACCGCGTCACGAAATACACTGCTGCGAAGTTCGATTCAAAAGTCCCGGAGGGCGGCGAGCCCGGCGAACATGAAACGTGGATAGCCAACGAGCTCGCAACACGCCTGCCCGCCCTCATCGCCCATTACGAGGCGATGGAGTTCCGCAAGGCCGCCGCCGAAACACGCGCCATCTGGGCGGCCGGCAACGAATATATCACGAAGGCCGCGCCGTGGACCGCGTACAAGACCTCGGTCGACCAGGCCGCCGTCGGCATCCGCACAGGCCTCAACCTCGTTGCGCTGTTCGGCGTGATCGCGCAGCCGATCATCCCGGAAACGGCGACGAAGATCCTCGAAGCGCTCGGCGTTCCCGAAGGAAACCGCAGCCTCGCTGCGTCGAAGCTCCTCGCCGGCGACGCCCTGCTGGACGCGCTGCCGCGTGGCATGACTATCGCCGTCCCGCCACAGCTCTTCAGCAAGATTGAAGACGCGAATGTCGCCGACTGGACGCAACGCTTCGGCGGCGGCTGATCATTCGCCGGTCCGCCCGCAACGCCGCCTTGCTGCACCGAGAGCGGACAGATCAGGTCAGCGGCCTGCCCTTCGTCTCCGGGAAAAGGAACAGGCAGGTGACGATACCGATGACGCCAAAGACAACCGGATACCACAGGCCGGCGAAGACATCGCCGGTGGCGGTGGCAATGGCGAAGGCGATCATCGGCATGAAGCCGCCAACCCAGCCGATACCGACATGGTAGGGCACCGAGAGGGCCGTGTACCGCACGCGCGTCGGGAACAGTTCGACAAGAGCGGCGGCCATCGGGCCGTAGAGCGCGCATGCGGCGACAACCAGCACGAGGAAGCCGCCGATGATGAGGGGCCAGTCGAATTCGGCAGCCTGGGCCTGGAATTCGGCAGGCGTGGCAGGCGCCTTGATCGGCGGCGGGTAGCCGGCAGCCTTGAGGGCTGCGGCGAGACCTGCGTTTACGGATTTGGCGTGCGCATCGAGCGCCACTTTTTCAAGGCCGCGTGCGTCTGCGGCGGGCGTGCGACCATCGGCATTGTCGCCGATCTGCACTGTGGTCGCCGAACCTGCGGGTTCTTCCATGATCGAGAAGCCGATGCCGGCGTTGGTGAGATAGGCGCGCGCGATGTCGCAGCCGGTCTCGTATTTACGGCCGCCGAGCAGGTCGAACTGGAAGGAGCAGGTCGCGGGATCGGCGTGGATGACAACAGGCTGCTCGCGCTGTGCGTTCAGCAGCGCGGGGTTGGCGCCGGCGGAGAAGGCCTGGAAGCACGGGATCATTGCGACGACGGACAGCACCATACCCATGATGAGCACGGGCTTGCGGCCCACACGGTCAGATAGCCAGCCGAAGAAGACGTAGAGCGGGATCGAGACAAGCGTTGCGCCCATCAGCAGCACATTGGCCCAGATGCCTGGCAGCTTCATGAAGCGCTCGAGAAAGATCTGTGTGTAGGAGAACACGCACCACCAGATGGCGCCCTGGGCCATGAGGAAGGCGAAGATGGCAAGAAGGACGAGGCGGAGGTTTTCCCATTTCAGGAAGACTTCGGCGTAGGGCGCCTTCGAGATCGTGCCCTCCTCCTTCATCTTCAGGAATTCCGGGCTCTCGTGCAGGCGCAGGCGCATCCATATCGATATGCCGACAAGAATGGCGGAGGCCAGGAAGGGTATGCGCCAGCCCCAGGCGAAGAACTGCTCCTCGCCCATCGCGGCGCGCGTGCCGACGACGACTGCGAGCGCGCCCATCAGGCCGAAGGCGGCGGATGACTGGATCCAGCCGGTGGATTCGCCGCGATGGTTGGGCGCACAGTGTTCGGCGACATAGATGGCGGCGCCGCCATACTCACCGCCCACAGCCATACCCTGCAGGATGCGCAGCAGGACAAGCATGATGGCGCTGAACCCGAGCAGCTCTTTATTGTCCGGCAGCAGACCGATAGCGAAGGTAGCGCCGCCCATGATGATGACGGTGGCGAGGAAGGCGCCCTTGCGGCCGAAGCGGTCGCCCATGCGGCCGAAGATCAGCGCGCCAAGAGGACGGAACAAAAGGCCGGCAGCTAAGACGGCAAGCGTGGCCAGCAAGGCGTTCGCCTCGCCGATCTCGGCGGCGTTGAAGAACTTGGCGGCAAAGATGCTGGTGAGCGCGCCGTAGACGAAGAAGTCATACCATTCGAACGCAGTGCCTGCAGCCGACGCCACCACAACGGTGCGCAGCGGCGTCGTTGGCTTTGCAGCCGCCTCCGGCGTCGCCGATTCCATGCGTCTCTCCCTCGACCCCTAAAGTGATCCCGCGTGAAAGACCTGCCCCAGATCGCAGGTTTCCGCCAGAGGCTGCAAGTTCGTGCGTTGAGTTTCGCGTATCAGGTGTTCTAGCCTGCTCCTTCAGCGAAAGAGTCAGGGATAAGCTCATTGAGACACGTATTCGCCATTACGGCCGCCGTCATGCTCGCCATCGCGCCGGTGGCGGCACAGCAGTCAGGGAAGCCGATCCGGTCCGAACCCCAGCCCGTGGCGTCCGTGCCTGCCCTGCCCGCACTCAGGGATATTGCCTATCCTGGAACGCTGACGCTGGAGGTCGACGCCACCGACCTCGACCGGCGGATTTTCGCGATCTGGCAGAAAGTGCCCGTGGCGAAGGCGGGTCCGCTGACGTTGATGTATGCGGAGTGGATCCCGGGAAACCATGCGCCGCGTGGGCCGATCTACAACTATGCCGGCCTGAAGATATCGGCGAACGGGAAGCCCATTCCGTGGAAGCGGGATGCTACCGACGTTTTTGCGTTTCATGTCGATGTGCCGGCTGGAGTGAAGATTCTGGATGTGGAGGCGCAGTTCCTGTCGCCGATCGAGACGGCGCAGGGGCCTATCATGATGACGCAGGAGATGCTGCGGCTGAACTGGTATATCGGCGCGCTTTATCC
>JBMOGP010000338.1:0-3893 GCA_049318285.1 Hyphomonadaceae bacterium | reverse complement strand
TCAGGCATCGTGTTGCTTGCCGGTCTCGGGGTCGAGCAGGCGATGCGCATGCAGGATGAAGTAGCGGACGTGAGCATTGTCCACGGTGCGCTGCGCCGCGGTCTTCCACGCATCGTAGGCGGCGCGATAGTTCGGGAAGGCGCCGACGAAATGAATTTCCGCCAGATTGGCGAATTCGACCGTGCCGGGATGCTTCAGTTCGCCGCCAATCACGATGTGCAGAAGCTGCTTGTCGGGGGTGCTGGACGTCATCTCGGGCTCCTGCCTTCACATACGCGCGGGTCGGGTCTGCTGACTGGCCCAGTGACGCAGCCGCTCCATTATCAGCGGGTGGAGTTGGGCGCCAGCAGCCACGGCCCCCTTCTGGATGACCGATTCCCTGTTGAAGACGAAGGGTTCGCCGTGCCGGTCGGTCGCCACCCCGCCGGCCTCCTCGATGATGAGCACGCCGGCGGCGAGGTCCCAGTCACTCTTGTCGTTAAGTGCGACGGCTGCATCCCAGTGACCAGCCGCGACCAGCGCCAGGCGCCAGGCCATTCCGTTGGGCACGGCGTCGATCAGCCGGATGTCGGGCCAGTATTGAGCGTTGGCGCGGGCAAAGACGTCGTGCTGGCCGATCATGCTGCAGGCGAGACTGTCGCAGTCGGTTACGCTGGCCGGGTCTGCATTGAGTCTGGCGCCGCCGCCTCTGCGGGCGCTGAGGAGCTCGTGGGAGTTTGGGTTATAGATGGCGCCTGCTATCGGTTGGCCGTCCTCGACGATGGCGATCGAGACGCAGAAGCCACTTTCGCCGCGAATGAACGCCATCGTGCCGTCGAGCGGGTCGACGACAAAGACGCGTTTCTGGGAGCGGTCGGCGGCGCTGTCCGTTGTTTCCTCGGAGAGCCAGCCATAGTCGGGTCGTGCGGCGCGAAGTTTCTGGATCAGCAGGTCATTGCAGGCAATGTCGGCCTCGGTGACCGGATTGCTGGGCGACTTGTCCCAGCGCTTTGCACCCTTCTCCAGCCATTCGAGCGCAAGATGTCCCGCCTCCCGCGCCGCCTCGGAGATCAGCGCGAGATCGGCATCGAGATCGCTAGCGTCCGGCAAGACTCATCCCGTCGATCAGGATGCTCGGCGCGTTGGTCGATCCGCGGATTTCGAGATCGGAGCCGGGAATTGCGCGGAGGAGCATAGACGGAATGTCACCAGCCACGGTCACTTCGGACACGGGATAGGCGCGCTCGCCATTCTCGAACCAGAAGCCTGAGACGCCGACGGAATAGTCGCCGGTGTTGGGGTTGAGCGAAGGGCCGAACATGTCGGTGATCAGCAACCCCTTGCCTGCGTCCGCCATCAGCTGGTCGAGGGTCCGCGTGCCCGGCTGGAGGTCGAGATTGGAGGTGGTGACGCCAGGTGGATCGCCGAAGGCGGTGCTGGCGAAGCCGTTGGGCGCGAGGCCAAGCTGGCGGGCTGAGGGGCCGTTGAGCAGCCATTGCGTCAGCACACCGTCTTCGACCAGCGCGGTGCGTTTGACCGGCCTTCCCTCTCCGTCGAAGGCGCGGGAGCCAAAGCCGGTTTCGCGAAGGGGATCGTCGATCAGGTTCACGCCGGGTGCGAAGACCTGCTTGCCGAGCTTGTCTTTCAGGAACGAGACGCCGCGGGCAACTGCGGGGCCGGAAATGGCGCCGATGAGGGCGCCGATGAGGCGGCTGGAGAGCTTGTGGTCGTAGATCACAGCGGCTGTCTGGCTGTCGACCTTTCGCGCGCCGAGGCGGGAGACAGCGCGCGTTCCGGCCTCGCGACCGATCCATTCAGGCGTTTTGTGCCTATCGCGGCGGCGTTCGGAGGAAGTCTCGTAGTCCCGCTCCATCGCGCCATCGCGTTCGGCGATCGCGACGGCCGCCATCGAGGACATGCCTGACGATTTGTGGGCGCGGAAACCGTTCGAGGCTGCAAGCCATGTCTGCCCGGTGTTCCAGGACGCTCCGCAGTGGGACATCTGCTTGACGCCGGGAATCGCCATCGCGGCGGCTTCCATTTCGCGGCCGCGGCGCTCCAGTTCGTCGGCTTCGGGCAGGTCGTCTGTTTCGAGTTTCAGGTCGGGATGATGGTGCGCGACCTCGCCAGCGTCTGCGATGCCGCAGAATTTGTCCTCCGGGGCCAACCGCGCCATCGCGACGACACGCTCGCTGAGCGCCTTTAGCGCGTCGGGGGAAAGATCGGTGGCCGAGACGGTAGCCTGACGCCGGCCGACGAGCGCGCGCAGCGCGAGCCCGCGCGATTCTTCGCGTTCGACGGTTTCGAGATCGCCATTGCGGACCTCGACGGACAGGCTGGCGCTCTGGGATATGCGGGCGTCGACCGCGTCGGCGCCAGCCTTCAGCGTGGCTTCGATCAGCGACTCTAGCAGTTTGGCGGAGGAAGAGGTCATGGGCCCTATGTGACGTCGCTCGGAGAAATCGCCAAGGGCCCTTTGGCTTGAGAGCGAGGGCGCGCCGGGACGCGAAGACCGGCGCCAACTCAAATCGTTGCGTTCTGGGCTATTTGGAGCGCGGCAGGCGGTCGTTGATGTCGTCGCGGATGTCCAGCAGCGTGACCAGCACCCCGCAGATCAGGGTTGCAGCGACCCAGCCAACGATCAGGCCGATCACGATCGACAGAGCGGAGAGCGAGGGATCCGACAGGACCATCCCCCGGTCCATGATCGGCTCCAAGGCGATGATGCCGGTCTGCGGATCAACCATTCCGCGTTCGACCAGGACCTTGCCGCTTGTGGTGAACTGCGAAATCACGCTTTGAATCTGCTGCCGCTCCAGGAAGACGCCGAACGTGTAAAGCGCGATGATCCCGAAGTAAGCGTTGAAGACCAGAAAGCGGAAGCTGTTGATGATAAAGAATTTCATAGACGACCCCTCCACGCGAACTGGTTAACTTTCTAGCCCGGGGCCAAACAACACGCGAATGGTTTTTTCGGATTGTCTGGCGAGCGCACGCCACCGCCACTATTCGCGGCGCAGCAACTGGTCAAAATCAACTTTCGACTTCCTGCCGCAAAGGAAACATCGTTTCAACTCGCCAGGGTCATACCCCTTCTCGACCCATTGGGTGAAGCTGAGTCCAGCAGGCTTGCCCTCGCGGAGATAGGCTTCGAAGAAGAAGTCCAGAACGCCTGTCTTGCCGTGGCGGATGTGCAGATACTTGCCGGAGAGCTGTTCGAGCGCCTTTTCGATCGGCTGGCCCCTACGGAAATGCTGGTAGAGCACCGCCATGATCCCTGCCCGGTCCGCGCCGGATTTGCAGTGCATCAGGGCTGGATAGGCGATTGAATCGAATAGCTGTTTTGCCTCAAGAATGGCTGCAGGCCGAGGTATTTCGCGCGAGAAGACCTGGAAATTCACCAGATTGATCCCGTGACGCTCGCATGCTTCCTTTTCCAGCAGGTAATGGCCCCTCGGGCTTATCCCCCGCAGGTTGAGGATTGTCTTCAGGCCCAGCTCTTTTGCATAGCGGGCGATGTGTTCGGGCGAAGGCTGGTTCGCGCGGAACATTTCGTCGGAGATGCGGTGCAGATTGCGGAACCTGACCCTTAGGAAGCCGTGGTCACCCCACACCAGCTCGCGGCGCGCCCTGCGGCGGCCGGCCGGTGTTTCGAGGTCGATGGATTGGGCCATGGCCGCACTGCCGCTCATGAGCGGTAGATGCAGTTTCTGGCCGGGATTGCAAGGAGCCAAGGCACGCCCCAAGAGCCGCAGGGTGAAGTCAGAGCCGATCTCGCCGCATGTCCGGCGTCTGGCGGCAACGAACGCAGGGAGTATATAGGCGGCAATGTCCAAGCCACGCAGCCAATCGCCTGTGATTCCCTGGATCGGGGGCACCCTGATCTGGGCCTACATGTCGCTCCTCGCCCACAC
>JBMOGP010000337.1:0-3896 GCA_049318285.1 Hyphomonadaceae bacterium | reverse complement strand
GGCGGCTTCTCGCCGCTGGATGCGCTGAAGACAGCCACCATCATGCCGGCGCGCAAGCTGGGCTTCGAGAAGGACATCGGCACGATCGAGGCCGGCAAGCTGGCCGACCTTGTGGTGCTGGATGCCAACCCCCTGGAGAACATCCGTAACTCTGACAAGGTGTCCGGGGTGATGCTGAATGGGCGCCTGTACAACCCGGTGACGATGGACGAGATCGCGCCGGGCAACGCAAAGAAGCCGCCGTATTACTGGGAGTGAGGCGTGGCTGGTGAGTACGCCCTCGTCCTGAGCAGCTGCGAAGCGGCGGGTCGAAGGACGAGGTCGGGCTTCCTGCCGTTGATCAGACGTTGAACCGGAAGTGCATCACGTCGCCGTCCTGGACGATGTACTCCTTGCCTTCCTGGCGGGCCTTGCCGGCTTCCTTTGCGCCGCTTTCGCCCTTGAACTTGACGTAGTCGTCGTAGGCGATTGTCTCGGCCTTGATGAAGCCCTTCTCGAAATCGCCGTGGATGACGCCGGCGGCCTGCGGGGCGGTCGTGCCCTTCTTGATCGTCCAGGCGCGCGCTTCCTTGGGGCCGACGGTGAAGTAGGTCTGCAGGCCGAGTAGTTCGTAGCCGGCGCGGATGACCCGGTTGAGGCCGGGTTCTTCGAGGCCGAGGCTTTCGAGAAACTCCTTCTGTTCATCGTCCGAGAGAACGGCGGTTTCGCTTTCGATCTTGGCGGATATGACCACCGCTGCGGAGCCTTCGGCCTTGGCGTGGGCCACGACCGCATCGGAAAAACTGTTACCTGTTCCGGCCGAATTTTCGTCAACGTTGCAGATATAGAAGACTGGTTTCGACGTCAGGAGCTGGAGCATCTTCCACGCCTTCTGATCCTCGGCGGAAATCTTGGCGCGGCGCGCGGGTTTGCCAGCGTTCAGCTGTTCAAGCGCAAGCTTCAGGAGTTCAAGCGTCTGGATGGCTTCCTTGTCGCCGCCCTTGGCCTTCTTCTCGACGTTGAGACGACGCTTCTCCAGCGAGTCCATGTCGGCAAGCATCAGCTCTGTCTCGACGACTTCGAAGTCGGAGAGCGGGTCGATCTTGCCAGAGACGTGCGTGATGTCGTCATCCTCGAAACAACGGAGGACGTAGGCGATGGCGTCGACTTCGCGGATGGTGGCGAGAAACTGGTTGCCAAGGCCTTCGCCCTTGCTCGCGCCTTTGACCAAGCCGGCGATATCCACGAAGTTCATCCGGGTCGGGATAATCTCCTTCGAGCCCGCGATCTTAGCCAGCACGTCGAGACGCGGCTCGGGCATCGCGACGTCTCCGACGTTTGGCTCGATGGTGCAGAAGGGATAGTTCGCTGCCTGCGCCGCCGCGGTGCGGGTCAGGGCGTTGAACAGGGTCGACTTGCCGACATTCGGCAGGCCCACGATTCCAGCCTTGAAGCCCATCAGCTCGGTCCCTTGTCATCAATTGGCGGCTTGCGTGGGTCGCTCTTCGGCGCGGGCGCAAGACGCATCACTTCGGTCTGGTATCTGTCGTCGCTGTTGGCAAGCAGCAGGGGCAGTGCTTCGGCGCAGGCGTCAATCAGGGCCGTGAGCCAGGGCTGATCGGCCTTGGCGAAATCCGACAGCACGTGGGCGTGTACGAGTTCCCTCACGCCGGGATGGCCCACGCCCATGCGGGCGCGGCGAACCTCGGGGCTTGCCTGTGCGATGATCGAGCGGATGCCGTTGTGGCCAGCTGCGCCGCCGCCGGTCTTCATGCGGAAGCGGCCGGGCGCGAGGTCGATCTCGTCATAGAAGACCACCGTATTGGCCGGCGTGACTTTGTGGAACCGCATGGCCTCACCGACGGAATGGCCTGAGTTATTCATGAAAGTCTGCGGTTTGAGCAGCAGCGCTTTCACCTTCGTGCCGTCGTCGGCGGTCAGCGCGCCTTCGGCGACTTCACCCTGGAAGCGCGTGCGCCAAGGTCCGAACGCGTGTTTCGACGCGAAGCGGTCCACGGCCATGTAGCCGATGTTGTGGCGATTGCCGGCGTATTTCGCGCCGGGGTTTCCAAGGCCCACGATCAGCAGCATCAGAGCCGTCCCGAAGGAGGCGCCGGCGCACCGGATGATGCGCCGACTCTACATTCTTACTTCTTCTTCGGCGCGGCGGCCGGCGCAGCCTTGGCCGGAGCTGCGGCTTTCGCGCCAGCAGCCGGAGCGGCCGCCTTGGCGCCAGCGGCAGGAGCGGCGCCAGCTGCGGGAGCAGCGGCTGCGTCGGCGGCCGTTTTGTCCTCAGCCACGTCGTCCTTGGCCTTGCGGCCGGCGATCGTGATGATGGTGAAGTCGCGGCCCTCGATGGTCGGGCGAACGCCTTCCGGCAGCTGGATCGCGGAGATCTTGAGCGCGTCGCCAATTTCCATCGTCGAGACGTCAGCTTCGAGGTGTTCCGGGATGTTGTCTGCCGGCGCGTAGAGCCAGATTTCGTGGCGCACGATGTTCATCGCGCCGCCGCGCTTGATGCCGGGCGAGACGCCCTGGCCGGTGACGTGAACCGGAACGGCCACGCGGATGATCTGGCCTTTTTCGACGCGGTAGAGGTCGAGGTGGGTCGGCTCGTCGGTGACGGGGTGGAACTGGATGTCCTGCGCGAACACCAGCTGGCGCTCGCCTTTGTATTCCAGCGTCACGGTGTGCGAGAGAAACTTGCCCGACTTGAGGGCGATGTTGATGGTTTTCTTGTCGATCGAGATCGGAACCGGGGCCTTGTCGCCGCCGTAAAGCACGGCCGGCACGCGCCCCTGGTTGCGGACTTCGCGGGCGCCGCCGCGGCCCGTGCGCTCGCGCACGTCGACATTGAGGACGATTTCGGGTTTGGACATCTTGCTCTCCGTTTCGCCCTGATGGCCGATCTCCGTTGGAGGAGCGGCAGACACCCTGACTACACAGGCCGCGACGATCGCGTCCTTTCGGGAAGCGCGGCTTATAAGTGAGGGGTGGTGGGGCCGCAAGCGGCGTTTTCGGCCCGAAACGGTCCAATCTGCACGGAATTCTCGGGATTCGCGTCCGGCGAGACCGCCATCGGCTTTCCGGACAGACTGCGGCATAAGGATCAGGCGGCCAGAAGGGTTGCTCGGGATGGCTCATGGACAAACCGCCCCTGCCAGACAACTCCCAGTCAGATCGGCCCCGGCCGAACTGGCTCCCCGCGCGCCGGCAGGTTGGGACTGTTGAGGCCGCCGCAACGCGTTACCCGTTTGTGCCCTACGGCCTGGTCCCGCTGCTCGGGCTGGTGTTGTTGATGATTGTGGCGCTGGTGCCATTCGCCTTCGGCGAGGTGCAGGCGGCGACGGAAGCATCGGCGCGCGCCGCATTGCAGCGATCCGGCGCGACGTGGGCGACCGCGTCGGTGTCGGGGCAGTGGGTCGTGCTGGAAGGACGTCCGCCCTCGCGCGAAGCCGCCGCCGCAGCTGAGCGGGCCGTGATGCTTGCGCCGGCCGATACCCTGTTCGGACAGGCGGCGCCGGCGACCTGGGTGATCAGCCAGTTTACCTGGGTCGATGACCCGCTGCTGCCGGGATCGTTGGGGCCGCGGATCGACGGGTCGGATCCCGACGCTGCAACGCCGCCTTCGCCCGCCGAGGCGGAGGCCTGCGACGAGACCATGGCGAGCATTCTCGCTAGCGCGCGCATCGAATTCGCGACCAATAGCGCCGCCATCGGGGTCGGTAGCGATGCGCTGCTCGACGCGATCGCATCAGCCGCTGGCTACTGCCGCGGGTCGCTGAGCATCGATGGACATACCGACAATGTCGGACGGGCGGCGGCAAACACGCGTTTGAGCCTTCGCCGCGCCGAGGCCGTGCGAACCGCGCTGATATCGCGTGGCGTCGCGGCTGACAGGCTGGTGGCGCAAGGCG
>JBMOGP010000336.1:0-3901 GCA_049318285.1 Hyphomonadaceae bacterium | reverse complement strand
CTCCGCAAGGCAGGGGCGTACCAGATGGCTGGCAGCCCCTGTTGGTTGCAGCCTGAGCAATATCTACTCAGCAGCCACCGCAAAGCTTGTGTCAGCCAACCCGAACTTTCCCGCAGGGACAGGCGTCACGAGCAGATCGGGGAGATAACCAGTTTCCGCGAATGCCTCGCCAACCCTGGTAGCGAGGTCGTCTCGCTTCAGCTTTGCATGCGCCTTCAGCGTTGCCTCCTGCGACGCCCTTGATTGATCGACAACACCCGGCGCCCCGGACAGGGCTGCAAGGAGGTCGGCCTTTGGCAGACGTGTCCAGTAAGACGCATCCGCCTTCCAGAACTCACGCATGTCGAGATCGAGGATCTCCGCCAGCCTGTCGGCCAGCGATTGCCGCCGATGATCTGACGGCGCGCCCTTCTCGTGCACGAGATCGACGGCATCGGCGGCGATGACCGCCAGAAGCGAGAGAAGTGTTTCGGGAGGCTGCATCAGGCACCAGTCGAGCACCTCGTCCTCATCGTCAGGGACATGCGCCAGAATTGCATTCCGGGTTTCTACGAGCGCTTCCAGGTCGTCGACATGCGCGGCGCTCGCCGACACACCGACACCAGACAATTCACTTCGGAATACGGTCCGCAAGGCGCTCGCCTACTATACCAAGCACAGGCTGGGGCTGGACCTCGATCCGAAGGCGCGGCGTCCTGAGGATCAGCATGTTGTTCTGGTGACGACCTCTACAAAGTAGACGCTACGATCAACGCGATGCTGGGCCGAAGACGTCGGGACAGGTCAGTTGGGATCGCCAAAATCTTCGATGCTGTCGTGCGCTCCGTCTGGTCGCGGTTTGAGCTCCTCAAACGCATTTGCGTACGCCGCCTCGACTATTCCTACCTCTTCATCTGTCAGCGGCGCGAACTCCTTCTCTCTTGCCCTCCTGGAAAGCTTGCCGCCATGCTGTTTCAGGAAGCGGTGCAGCAGATCGACCATGCTGTTGGGCATGTCGATAGCTCCCAGGACTCCTCGAGAGAAATGATCGTACGCCTCCAGATATGCGACCTCGTCTGGCAGATCCCGTTCAACGGTCTGTTTCACGCATTCATACAGGAACTCGGCATGAACCGTGGCGTCGAAGTAGCGATAGTAGTTTGCCGTTTCGTTCAGGACTTCGACGTTGTAATCCGGCGTAGGCTTCCAGTCGATGAACTCCAGCAGCGGCTGTGAATACGATTCCAGGACACGCCTGTAGGCGTCGATTCTCCTGTAAATGGTCGAGCTGATTGGAAAGACCACGCGAGGCGGATTGTAGCCAGCCCCGCAGAGGACATGGTGGAAGAGCCAGCGATGGACGCGCCCATTGCCATCCTCGAAGGGGTGAATGTAGACAAAGCCGAACGCAAGCGCAGCGGCTGTCGTGACTGCGTCGGCCTTGTTGGCTTTCGCGCGGTCAGAATAGCGGACAAGCCCTCGCATCAGACTCGGAAGGTCCTGCCATCGCGCGCTTATGTGGGCGGGTAGTGGACTCCGTGTGTCGCGATCGTGCTGGCCTATGAAGCCGCCAATCCTGCGCATGCCAGGCCTGACGAATCTTGCATCGGCCAGGACAATTTTCTGGAGCCGCTCGAGCTCCTCCACCGATAGCGGTCGCGTACCCGCTTCCGAGATTGCCTGCGCCCATCTTGCGATCAGCTTCGCCGTCGGCCGCTCGTTCTCGATGAAGAATGACTTCTTGCTGTCGTCCAGTAGCAGGAACGCGGCGGCTCTCGCGATCACGTCCGGATGGGTCCGCCCGACGACCTCGCGCGCGCGCTGGTCGAAACCCTGCGCTGCCAGGGCGTCGAGTTGAGGCGTTCTCCATACCAGGGGGCAGAATTCTCGCGTGCCTGGCAGGTTGTCCACGATGGCGTGGCGTGCAGAGCGCTCGCCGCCCTCCAATCCGAACTGCTTCTCCCGATCGATGACCGGAACGGCTCGGATCTTCGGCACGCGCGGGACATCGAGCAGTTGCCCGGTCATCCACTCATAGATGAACCAGACCCGACGTGTATTGGCGCCGCCCGGCGTCGCACTGATCCATGTCTCGAAATCCTTCTTCGGTGCAGCCTGAAACAAGGCGCTCAGGACGGACAGGTTCACGCCCTCGTGCTTGAGCGCAAATTCGAGCTGCTCGCCCAGAGCTTCCGGAACGGCCTGTCTGTTCGTAACGAGCCGCCACCTGTCCGAAGATGATGGATTGCGGCGCGTGCCGATTGCGGCAAGCTGGCGAGGCAGAGGTATTTGAAGTTCGTATCGGTCGATGAGTGAGCTGTAGCCGGCCAACCTGGCGGGCTCGGGGAGCGCTACCCCTCTGAACTCCGCCACGGGCGGCCCAAATCGCTCTTCAGTCTCGGTCATCTGCCCAATCCGGTCACGGCCATGTCGATTTCGGTCACTGGCGAGTATAATGTGGTGAGTTCAGTCACCGGCCTGCCAAAAAAGGCCGGATAAGACAAATACCTGTCAAACTTAGTCCCAAGTCACGCCATTTTCGGTCACAAAGCAATATAGTATGACAAAAATGGTCTCAATATTTTACATTTTGCCCATTTAAGTCACCAATTGCCGACTCAAGGTTGAGCACGCGCCGATGACGGACCGCTCTCATGATCGCGAAATCAATGGAGCAGCGCCCCTGAAAACGCCGCCCTGCTTTGATTGAGCTTTCTGGAACAAAAAATGTGAACAGGTGCCGATGGAGGACCCCTCTCATCGTAGCAAATCAAACCGGTGGCGCGCCTATCGGCGCCGTCACACCACGCCGATCCACAGCCATCACTGCCTGGCCCACCACATTGTTATGGCCGCAGATGTTGCACCAGCTCTTCTCTTGCTGGCCGCTTCCCCCAACAGGCACCGCCGCGCCATCTTCAGTCGCAGGAGCGTCACGCCCGTTGAGACAGCCGACTGAGCTGCCGATCATCAAGGCAGTGGGATGTCGTGGTTGATAGAGGCATATCGTGGAGTCCGGGTGATCCGCTGTCCGCTCCCGCTCGTTTCCAGATTGATCGCATCGGCCACGCAAAAACGGCGTGGCTTGCGTGATGCGCGCCGCCTGACCGTCAATGCATGATCGGCGGCGGCGCAGCGCCGCAACATTTTTTCCATTTCTTTCCGGAGCCGCACGGACACTGTTCATTGCGGCCCACTTTTCTTGCGCTCAATCGCGCGCGCGGCGACCTTTGCTCGCGCCAATACTCCGCAAGCGTGGTGAAGTGATCGCCAAGCATGAGCAGAAACTCACTGCGCTCCCACGACTCGATCTCGCCAGATTCAAGCTCCTGTATGCAATCGAGCGCCATGATCGCCGCCTCGTCCGCGGCGAGAGCTTCCCATGATTGCGCCCGCAAGCCCACGCCGCGCGCGAAGCCGCATGCCCAGCGTGTTCCTGGCGGGTCCTCCTCGGACGGCTCCAGCCACATCACTGGCGGCGCGTTCGCTGCCGCGCGCTTTGCTATGGCGTTCCAGTGTCGCTGCATGAGCCCCATCACTTCACGCGCATGCGCGACGTTATCGAACACCGGCCCTTCGCCCCAGATCTCGCGCAGATATTCGGATGGCATTGGCGTGTCTGGTCCGATGACGAGAGCGTGAAAAAACCCATCAAGCTCCTCGAAGCTCATGGCTTCGTCCGGCGATTCTGTCTTCTGCAGAATGCCGGCAAGCCATTCCCGCTCGCGCCAGGTGAGGCCCGCGATGCGATCTGAATCAGGATCGTGCTGCTGTATGTTCCTCAGCCAACGCAGCGCATCAGCTGGCGCCGTCGGAGCGGCGATTCCATCCTCGTCGAAGCGTGTCAGATCGGCGGGGTTTGCGGCAGCCGCCGCCAGCCTTTCGCGCGCCTCGGCCTTGTCAGCATCATTCCAGATGGAGA